>NZ_JAYGHV010000315.1:0-9363 GCF_034932145.1 Spirulina sp. 06S082
AGTACCTTTTGGTTTGACCTCGATGTTCCTGAAGTTAGCAATTACAGCCAATTGTCTATCCCAGAAACTGCTCAAAATATTATTGGCTATCATGGAGAGAAACGGAAAATTTTAGTGGTAGACGATCGCCAGGAAAATCGTGCGGTATTGATTGACTTACTCGAACCAATTGGTTTTGAATTAAGTCAAGCCGTCAATGGGTTAGAGGGCTTAGAAAAAGCGCGATCGCAGCAGTTCGATTTAATTATTACCGATTTAATTATGCCCGTGATGGATGGTTTTGAAATGACAAAAAAAATACGAACTTTAGAAGCAGAAAAAGAAGTTATTATTATCGCCTCTTCTGCCAGTATTGTTGATTTTGTTCGCCAACAAAGCTATCAAGTCGGTTGCCATGATTTTCTGCCCAAACCCATACAATCTTCAGCGTTATTTGCACAACTTCAGCAGCATTTACAATTGACCTGGATCGAGGAAGATATTGAGAAATCGGAGGGAAGTATCCCAAAAGAACTTATTTTTCCCCCCGCACAAGAACTCATATCGCTTTATTATCATGTTTTAGATGGGTATCTCACGGAAATTCAATCTGAGCTTGAACGCATCGAGAATCTAGACTCTAAATATATCACCTTTACTCAAAAAATTACCGAACTTGCAAAAGCATTTGAAAGCGAGGAAATTATTGAATTACTCGAACCTTTTGTTAATGAACAACAAACTACGAACCATGAACAGTAAACAAAAAAAGACTTTTATTCGGGTTGCTTCTTTCTCTACCTTATTTTTAGGGCTGGCGATCGCACCTTCACGATTTTTAGCGCCAAGTCTCGCTCAAAATACTCCCGTTTGTCAGTCTTCGGTTCTATCTCGACTGCAAACCCATCAAGTTAAAGCAGGGGAAACTATCGAGGCGATCGCGGCACAATATCAAATTTTTCCTGCTATTATCCTGCATTTTAATCCCGCTTGGCAAAATACCCAACCCGCGACGGGAAGTATCCTTTATATTCCCCCCCTAAATGGTATTGAAGTATCTACACCCTCGGGGGCAACTTGGCAAGATTTAGCCGACGCTTATGGAGTTCGCGCTGATGTTTTATTTGAACTCAACGGCTGTCAAATGCCTGGAGAAACCACCTTTATCCCAGGCACGAGTTGGAGTCCCCATAGCGTTCCCAAAGCCTCTAATTATGTCGGTTTAAGTAGCTATCCCTTGCGCGATCGCGCCGCGATCGGACTAACTTATGGCTGGCATAGTCAACAAGGAACAGAGGAAAATGAGTTTCATAACGGCATCGATTTGCTTGCCTCTGTAGGTACTCCCGTACTTGCCGCCGAAGCAGGAATCGTCGCCTTTGCCGATCGCCAAGGGAATTACGGTAACTTAGCCGTTATCAACCACGAAGGAGGACGACAAACCCGATACGCGCATCTTGATACCCTCAATGTTGTTCCTGGACAAGAAGTTCAAACTGGCGCTATTTTGGGGACTGTTGGAACAAGCGGAAAACCCGATATTCCTCAACCTCATTTACATTTTGAAGTTCGCTATCAAGTCCCCATTGGTTGGGTAGCACAAGATCCAGAGATTCACCTAATTTTGGCAAATTGGTAATCGGTAAAACGACCGAACCAATCTCAGGGAACTTTTTCTCGGTTCCCCTCAAAATCATATTCAAGAAGTAGAAGAAATTCGCAACTTTGTGACAGATTTTCGAGATAAAAAAATAACCATTAAAGATTTCTTGAAAGGTCCCGGTTTTGGCAAGCCAATAATTATCGGAGAAGAAATGCAAGAAATGATCGAGGATCTATTCTCAGGGCTAGTGGGAATCCAGTTTAAGGATTTCTAATCAATTATCAATTATCAATAGAGAAAATGTAATGTAAAGAGAAAATGTGAATCCCTAGGGTGGGCAGGGGGAATTGCTAATATCTTTCAAGTTCTATTAGTATCCCCTGCCCACCCTAGCTTATTAAGTGAGCCAGCCGCGAAGCCGACGAGCAACTTGAGGACGGCGAAGTTTCCGCATGGCTTTGCTTTGAATTTGTCGAACTCGCTCTCGGGACAAGTTAAACATCCCCCCCACCTCTTCTAAGGTATAAGGTTGGCTGGTATTTAAGCCATAGCGTAAGGAAATAACATCCTTTTCTCGTTCTGTCAAAACATCACTGAGAACTTCACTAATCTCCTGACGCATCATCACTTCGCTCATTTGTTCTTCGGGTAACTTTAAGTCACCATCTTCGAGAAGATCCATTAATTCCGTATCCTCTCCTTTACCAACGCGGTGATTGAGAGATAAGGACTGGCGGCGCAATTGGAAAAGGTGACGCAGTTGTACGGGGGTGACTTCTAATTCTGCGGCTAATTCCTCTTCGAGGGGATTGCGCTGTAAGGTTTGCTTGAGATTGCGTTGGGCTTTTTTGAGTTTGTTAAGTTTTTCAACAATGTGAATCGGGAGGCGAATGGTTCGTGCATCATTGGCAATGGTGCGGGTGATGGCTTGGCGAATCCACCAATAGGCATAGGTCGAAAATTTATAACCTTTATTGGGATCGAACTTTTCGGCGGCACGATTTAAGCCGATCGCGCCTTCTTGGATCAAATCGAGAAACGGTACGCCACGATTGAGATAGCGTTTGGCGATCGACACCACCAATCGTAAATTTGAGCGGATCATTTTCCGCTTGGCGACGCGACCTTGATATAATTTTTGTTCCAGTTGGCGGAGGGTGATATCTAAGGCTGCAGCTATTTCTTCTTTAGAGGGTTTTCGCTGCAATTCCTCGGTTAGTTTTTCTTGGATTTCTTCAACCTGCACGATCGCCTTAACGCACTGCGCTAATTCGATTTCTTCGTCGGCTTTGAGGAGAGGATAGCGAGCCATTTCCTTGAAGAAAGCCCCAACGGTATCATCGTCGCTTTTGCTATAACGGGTTTTTCGAGTTTTGGCCGAGGTATTGGCGGGGATCGAAAAAGCCACACTGACTAAATCTGGGGTTAATCCGTCGGATTCGATCGCGCCCTCAGAAAGTTTATTATCGGTTTTTACTGCTGTCATGTTGGCTGTTATGTTGGCTGGTAATTCGGTAACGTTCATAAGTCGAGCCTAATGATTTCAAAAAGAGGATTATTAAAAGGGGTAGGTTTAAAAACACTGACCAAAAATACGAACAAGGTTTGGATAAATTTGGCGATCGCTTGATTGAGTCTTGGTTTGGGGATCGATTGTTCCTTTTGAGGGCGATCGCGGTTTCGCACTATCCAAAAAACTTAACAGTTCCTTAACCTCGTTCGTCGCTACAATTGGGTAAATGTTGTTTATCAGGCTAACAGAAATGTTTCAGGAGTTTGTTTGTCTTATTACAAAATTTCAAAAGAAATGTAGGAAATGTTAACAAATGCCTCTACCTGCTGACCTGGACTTGCTCGAGCGCGGATTTTTAGTTTTAGCCTGAATTTAAGCTAAACTCCTTGCTCAAACTGCTCTAAACCCTATCAGGATGATGGGGTTTTGCGCTTTCAAACGCTTTTCGTTCAGGGGATGGCAGCATAAACTGAGAAAATAAGTAAAGTTTTGTTTCTATTTGCTTAACATTGATTGAAAGTGGGTTCACTTTAAGTTATAGACCCAAACCTGCAAAATGTCGAATGCCATTAGTATGATTTCTACGATTTCTGCGATTTCTTCCACCTCTCCCATTGTCTCAGAACCCCAAGTGGTGTACGGCGATCGCAGAGAAGGCGATCGCTGGATTGAAGTTCTCGTGAACTGTGAAGAAATTGATTACCTGTTGACTTATAGCGTTCCGCTAGGTTTAGAGGTTCACCCCGGAGATATTGTCCTCGTTCCCCTCAAAACCCAGATTTTGAAAGGGATTGCTATTCGTCCAACCCAAATTCTTCCAGCCAATTTAGCGCCAAATGATATTCGCAATATCATTGATATTATTGCCAAAGGTATTTTTTCTAGTACCTATTTGCAGCTATTGGAAAAAGTAGC
Source organism: Spirulina sp. 06S082 (assembly GCF_034932145.1). Classification (NCBI taxonomy): domain Bacteria; kingdom Bacillati; phylum Cyanobacteriota; class Cyanophyceae; order Spirulinales; family Spirulinaceae; genus Spirulina; species Spirulina sp. 06S082. The sequence continues at coordinate 4,011 of NZ_JAYGHV010000315.1, forward strand.
AACTTACTACTTTGCACCTCGAATTGTTGTATTTCGTTCTGCTTTACCTCCCGGTACATTAAGAGAATCACAAAGACGAATACGCTTAAATTCAAAATTACTACCCGAAGGAGCAGAAGTTTTTTGTTCCCCTGTAGCTCGCAAGATTATTGCCCTTCTACAGGTAAGCAAAGATGGAGACTACAGTGCAAAATACATTAAAGGCAAAATTAAGGGAGCAAGTAAAGGATTAAAAGACTTAATTAAACGCGGGTGGGTGAAGAGCTATCTTGCACCTCCTAAAACTTCGCGTCCAAAGCTACAGAAAGTTGTTATTTTAGTGTCTACAAATGTTTTTCTTAAACCATCATCTCGCGAGGAAAAAGCTCTCTCTCTCTTGCAGCGCTTAGGAGGAGAAGAAATTTTAGCCAAACTCCATAAATTTCATGGTGTTGACTATGATGTGATTAAGAGCTTAGAAAACAAAGGTTGTATTTTAGTAGAGGAACAAGAAATCTTGCGTTTCTCCTCCGAACCTAAAGTAGAGAAAGATAACCCAAAAGCTCTTAATATTCATCAAGCAAAAGCATTAGAGACAATTAAAAATTTACAGGGATTTGCCTGTGTTTTGCTTCACGGTATAACAGGTTCAGGAAAAACAGAAGTTTACTTGCAAACAATTTCTCATATTCTAGAACAGGGAAAGTCTGCTATCGTTCTCGTTCCTGAAATTGGTTTGACTCCACAATTAACAGATCGCTTCCGAGCTAGATTTGGCGAACAAGTTTGCGTTTATCATAGTGCCTTAAATGAAGGAGAACGCTACGATACTTGGCGATTTTTATTATCTAATGAACCTCATATTGTCATTGGTACTCGCTCTGCTGTATTTACTCCCGTTCCGAATTTAGGATTAATTATTCTTGACGAAGAACACGACCATAGCTTTAAGCAACAAGAGCGCACACCCACTTATCATGCTCGTACAGTGGCACAATGGCGAGCAGAACTAGAAAACTGCCCCCTCATTCTCGGCTCCGCAACTCCCTCTCTAGAAACATGGGTAACATCAAGAAATCGAGAAGAAGACAATCATTTATCCCCCCCATCAACTCCCCCCTCCCCACTATCAACTATCAACTCCCCACTATCAACTATCAACTATCAACTATCAACTACTCACTACCTATCCCTACCCCATCGCATTTATTCCCGTCCTCTTCCTCCCGTTGAAGTGGTGGATATGAGACGAGAGTTAAAACAGGGAAATCGTTCTATTTTTAGCTTTGCCTTGCAAGATGCCCTCAAACAGCTTAAACCAACTGGAAAGCAAGGTATTCTCTTTATTCCTCGTCGGGGACACAGCACTTTTGTATCGTGTCGAAATTGTGGTTATGTGATTGAGTGTCCCCATTGTGATGTTTCCCTCTCCTATCACCACGTCCGCGCAGAAGCAACCCAAATCTTACGCTGTCATTATTGCAACCACAGCAGCTTACATCCCTCCCTCTGCCCTGAATGCGAGTCTCCCTATCTCAAATTCTTTGGTAGCGGTACTCAAAAAGTAGTGCGGGCGATCGAGAAAGAATTCCCCGATCTGCGGGTGATTCGTTTCGATAGCGATACCACTCGTGGAAAAGGAGCCCATCGCACGAAATTAACTCAGTTTGCCCAAGGAGAGGCTGATTTGCTCGTGGGAACCCAGATGTTAACGAAGGGTTTAGATGTAGCGCAAGTGACCTTAGTGGGCATTGTAGCGGCGGATGGGCTATTGAATCTTGCCGACTATCGTGCCTCGGAACGGGCTTTTCAAACTTTAACCCAAGTCGCAGGAAGAGCAGGAAGAGGAGACGATCCAGGACGGGTTATTCTGCAAACTTATACACCGGAACATCCCGTTGTTGAAGCCGTTTGCAATCATGATTATTTATCTTTTTCCCAGCAAACTTTACCAGAGCGATCGCAGTTGAATTATCCTCCTTATGGGCGTTTAATTTTGTTGCGATTTAGTGGATTAAATGCAGAGGAAGTGGAAGCAACGGCGGATTTGGTCGCCCAGGGATGTCGCAATTTATTCGCTTCTGTTAACCACGAATTACTCGGACCCGCACCTGCAAGTATTATGCGGATCGATCGCCGTTATCGTTGGCAAATTTTGCTTAAGTTTGCTCGAGATATTGACAATTTACCGGATTTATTACAGTTAAAAGGATTATGCCCGCAGTCAGTTAGATTAACAATTGATGTCGATCCCTTGAGTATTAATTAATTGTGAAATTATAAACTATTGATTTTTGGTTTAGCTGACTTGAACTCCAAATGTTAATAATATTCTGGGCAAAAAATCATCGAGATCGCGGACATTTTCATCAACAATTTCAATCAGATTGAGTTCGTATTGCTGATAAATTCTTTGTTTTTCTCGCTTGCGATCTAAATATTTACTATCATTTTCATAACCCCAATATTCTAGATAAACTTTACCTGAAGGAATGTAAAAATCGCAGTAAACTTCTTCCGCGATCGGTAATCGGCGCTCGTAAGCATGAACTAATTCCGCCATATAGAGCCAATTATCAATCATCACTTCAGCCTTCGATCGCACCCAATGTCCATCTGTTGTACGAAATTTGGCACTCTCGCGAAACTTTTCTCGAAAACTTTGTTCGCTTTTAGTTTCCAGAATATTTGAGTCTGTCGTCTCGCTAATAATATTTTTAATTGCTTCTAAAAAGATGCGATTTTCTAAAATATTGGGCGACCAAAGAACATAAGAATTTCCAGTTTTTGGATCGTTCTTTTGCGTTGCACCAAAAGCAATTCCTCTTCGCGTTGCAATCCAATCTGTTCCTTTTTTCTCTAAAAGCCCCAATTCAGATAAAATACGATTGACATTATTGCGATGAACTGAATAATTTTGCTCGTTTAATTTCTGACTGATTTTTGTAGCTGATAACAGCATTGGAGAATTAACAATCTTGGGTTTAGGGCTAATTATTGTTTTGATAGTAGGTTTAGCGTTGGCTGTTTTCCAGCAGTTATAACAAAGAGTATGTCCAGGTTTAGAAACCGGATTATTACAATTAGGTTGAGAACAAGTTTCCATAATTTTATGTAATTTTTCCTTGCAATTTTAACTGTTTACCTTGATTTATAAAGCCGTTTCTGCAAAAACACCTAAACCGATCGCGCCACTAGGGACTGAAAAACGCCGCCACAATTTGAGCCGCTTCGATCGCCCCTAAAAACTCACTTTTTGTATCATGCAGATCGACAACTTGTTGTTTAAGCGAGTTTAACGCGAAGGGAAGATCGGTGAAAACTGGCATTCTTTTTCTCATTTTTGCAGCGATCGCGCTCAATTCAAATCTTAACCTAAAGTGTATTTTTTCAGATAGGTGTTCTTAACTACACTTCCTCTCTCCCAAGTCGTTCACAATAATAGATTAATTCCTTAAGTATTTGCTGGTAATGCCTTCCCATGAAACCCAAAATCATTGTTTGCGGCCTCGGTCAAACCGGTTATCGTATTTTTAGTCTGCTTCGACAGCAGGGTGCGGAGGTTATTGGTATTAGCGATCGCCCCATTCCAGGAGAACGCAGCGATCGCATTATCATTGGCGATCCGCGATCGACTGCAACTCTGATTGCGGCGGGAATTCGTGAGGCACATACTTTAGTGCTGGCTAGTAATGATGACGCGCTCAATTTAGAGAGTCTCACCCGCGCCCGCACTATTAATCCTAAAGTTCGCATTATTAATCGCATTTTCAATCATACTTTAGGAGAACATTTAGACCAAACTTTAACAGATCATGTGAGTCTCAGTTCTGCTAAACTTGCTGCGCCCATTTTTGCCTTTGCAGCTTTAGGAAATAAGGCGATCGGACAGTTAAAACTCTTCAATCAAACTTGGCCGATCCGCGAAGAAATTATTGATTCCGAACATCCTTGGTTGGGTCGCAAGTTAAGCGAACTTTGGGAAAGTCGTTCGCGAATGTTGATTTATTACCTACCCGAAATGGGAGAATCCAATTTAATTGCGGCAATTTTAGAGGGTCGATTATTACAGGTTGGCGATCGCATTATTGTCGGGACTCAACCGTTAGTGCGCTCATCTCAACGTTCTAAATTACATTCTAAAGCGCGATCGCTTCTCAAAACTTTTGCTAATTTACGAAAGTTTAAAGATTACGGTCGTCCGGTAGCTTTAGTTTCTCTGGCTTTATTAACGACTATTTTTTTAGCGACGCTGACTTATATTAGTGTTAACTTTAATATTTCTATCGCCGATGCAATTTATTTTTCTGTCGGCATGATTACAGGAGCCGGAGGGAAGGAAGAAGTCGCAGAAACAGCATCAGATACTATCAAAATCTTTACAGCAATTATGATGATTGTTGGGGCGGGAGTTATTGGTATTTGTTACGCTTTAATTAATGATTTTATCCTGGGTAGTCGCTTGCGACAATTTTGGGCTGTGACTCAAGTTCCCTCGCGAAATCATTATATTATTTGTGGTTTGGGTGGCGTAGGAATGCGAATTGCTCAACAATTAATCAGTCAAGGATATGATGTTGTTGCGATCGAAAGCGATCCCAACAATCGCTTTTTACATTCAGCAAAATCCCTTGGTATTCCTGTCATTATGGAAGAGGCAAATCTTGCCAGTACGCTCAAATCTGCCAATGTGGAAAAAGCGGCAGCACTATTAACAGTGACGAGTAATGACATGATCAATGTTGAAATTGCTTTATGTGCCAAAGCCTTACAACCTAAATTATCTGTTGTCGTCCGCAATCACGATCCACAATTTTCTTATTCTGTTCAACAAGTTTTTGAGTTTGAAAATGTTCTTTGTCCGATTGAATTAGCAACTCCTTCTTTTGCGGCGGCGGCATTGGGGGGGCGCATTTTAGGCAATGGTATGACTGACGATTTATTATGGATTGCTTTAGCGACATTAATTACTCCCAGTCATCCTTTCTATGGCAAAACAGTTAAAGAAGCCTCTCAAAATGCTGATTTTGTGCCGTTATATGTTGAATCCCAAGGCAGAAGCATTCACGGTTGGTTATTATTAGAAACTTCCTTAAAATCAAATGATGTTCTTTATTTAACAATGCCAGCAACGGAATTGGAGCAATTATGGCGGGTTAATTCCTTTAAGACGGCTGCAATGGGATCGGAAACCCAAACATTTTATAGCAAGGACCATAATTCACAATCCTTGGTAAATACCCAAACCAATTAAGATAACTCCGGTGGCAAATTCCAGGCGATCGCTACTAAATTGCACCTCACCATCCTTTTTGTACTTGAGTATTTATACTTAACAAAACCAAGAGCAAAAAAAGAGGGTGAATTAACTTCA
>NZ_JAYGHV010000316.1:0-9245 GCF_034932145.1 Spirulina sp. 06S082
GGCTTGCCATGTGGAACACGTACATATTTTCGCTCGTGGCGTTCATCTAAAACCCGATTTGTGTATGAATTGTCATGAGGAGATTATTACGGGAGAATTAGCAAGTCACGACGGTTTTGCACCGGATGGTTGTTGGACTGCGGGATGTCACAATTTTCACGATCATCGCTCAATTTCAACGGGTTTTTTGCGGCAAAATATGAATGCGCCGCAATTATTGCCCACACCGGAAGTTCCGGTATTGAAAGAAGGCGATCGCTCGACTAAACCCCCTAAACCAGACTTGAATCAAGAATTTTTGCAGGCAAAATTTGAGATTCAAAATGCTAATCTAGCTAGTCGAGGGAAGGAATGAAAGATCGCAAAACTAAACAATTAATAGTTTGTTTCATGGGCTTATTTTTGTGGTGGTCTTTACTGTTTTTTTCTCCCACTGCCCGTGCTGGTAGCTTTACGAAAAAACATATCGAAGAAATTAACCTTGCATGGCAAAATAGCGCTCATGCTTTTGCTGATGTTAATTGCTCGAGTTGCCACCTACAACCGGAAACTAAACAGTTAATTGTTTCGCCAAACCATGAAAGTTGTCAAAGCTGTCACGAACAACAAGTAGAAACATTTTTGTTAGGAAAACATGGCATTCGCTTGCAAGAAGGTCTGTCTCCTCTAACTCCAGCAATGGCATATTTGCCGATGAAAGAAGCGGCAGGCGATCGCCAAATGAACTGCAATACCTGTCACGATGTTCATTCTGCAAACACTTTTACAGCTTCAGTCGATTCTTGTTTGACTTGTCATAATGATTCACATTCCTTGAATTATGTCAAGTCAAAACACGGCTTATTATTTGACCAAGGGCGATCGCTGCCCAAACCCACAGCAGATTTAGTAACTTGTGCCACTTGTCACTTACCCCGACAGAAAATTGAAGGCACAAAAAATGTATTTGTCAACCACAACAATACTTATAATTTGTTGCCTCGCGATCGCATGGTCAAAGATGTTTGTATGAATTGTCACGGTATGGAATATTCCTACAATAGTATCTTTGATGATGAGTTAGTGGAGGCAAATTTTGCTGCGCCCCCGACGCAATATTTACAAACTTTAGAGATGGTCAAAAATCTTGAGGAAAAGCGATCGGGGACAGAGAATTAATTACGCAAAATTGCGTATTTCGAGACAGTTTTTTAATTGAAGAGGAGAACCTACAATGTTTGCTTTTTTGCGTAAATTGAAAGCGAAAACTATCGCTTTATTAACCTTAGCGGCTGCAATTTGTTTTACCGCGATCGCCTGTGCTGGAGGTAGCCCTACACCCCAAGCGGAAGGGAGTAGCAGTGGCATTAATCCCGAATTGGTTGTTGATTACATTCACACGGTATTATTAGCAGACAGAACAGCTTATACCAAGCACGTTGTTAACCGCTTGAAAACCTTAGAAGGAAAACCAAAAGAAGATGGAGTTGTCCCCGCAGAAGCAACAGAAGCCTGGAAAGAAACAGGTGGTATTCCTCTTCCCGCACAGATGTTTCGTTTGGGTTCGGAAATTGCGGCTGAAGAAGGCACATTTACTTACGGTTTAATTTCTCCTTGGAATATTAATGATTCCCAAGCACCTAAAACAGACTTTGAAAAAGAAGCAATGGCAAAAGTTGTTGAAACAGGAGAACCTTACAAAGATTATCAGGAAATTGGCAGTCAGAAATACTTCTCTGCGGTCTATCCCGACAAAGCAGTAGCTGAGGCTTGTATTACTTGTCATAATACCCATCCCGTTCACCAAGAACGCTATCCTGATAAGCAATTTGAAATGGGAGAAGTTATGGGGGGAATTGTCATCAATTTACCTGTAGAAGGAACTTAATCCCAATTGGTTTGAGTGTAATTTCTGTAAATTCTGTAGGGACGTTTTCTGCAACGTCCCTTAATGCTACGATCGCGCGAACAAAAACAAAATTAAGTTCTCAAGATTTTGCAATGAAGCCAAAATTTTCAACTTTAATTATTTTGACCCTATTGGCAGCAATTCTGCTCGTTCCTTTTGTTTTCAGTCCCTACTATTTGCCCAATCTCCGCGATCGCGCTTTTGAGTTACATCTGATTCTACAAGGAGAAATTTATAAGCAAATTACAGGCTATAGTTCTTTATTATTTGTTTTCCTAGAAATGCTTTTAATGGCTCGCAAACGAGGGCGAAGTTGGCTGATTAAAATTAAACTCCCAGGATCGTTACAATTTTGGCGCAGTTTGCATATTTTTCTCGGTATTGCGCTTTTAGGAACGACTCTTATTCATACTCTTGGATCGCGAGGTTTAAATTTTAATGCGATATTTCTCTGGGTCTTTTTTGGGGTCACGCTGTCGGCTTTAGTTGGTGCTGTTGCAGAAACGGGGGTTTTAGAGTCTTCTCGGCGTTATTTTGGGTGGATACCTCAAGATACTAAAGAGGTACATAAGAGCCGTTTCCTGATTTCTAAAGCTGCACTCATTCGCAATATGCGTGCTTGGTGGCTGAATACTCATATTTTTCTAGTCGCTGTCTTTTGCATTATGCTTGTTTTTCATATTTTTCTCGCTTATTATTATCAGTGAGGGAATAGGGAATAGGGAATAACTCAACTTGCTAGTTATCAACTTGATCCCCCCCAGCCCCCCTTAATAAGGGGGGAGAATCCGGAAGTCCCCCTTTTTAAGGGGGATTTAGGGGGATCGACACAGATAATATTTGTAACTAGCAACTTAGGTTAATAGAGGAAGAGAGGAAAATTTACCCATTATTCATTATTGATTTATCTCAAATTATGTTATTGAACTGTAGAAAAATTGCGATCGCATTGCTCCTCTGTTTATTTTTAAATAGTTTATTATTCATTCCTGAAGCAAAAGCAGGACTTTTTTCAAGTTCTTCTTTAGCGGGTTTAGTGACTATGAAAAATATGGCAGAACGTTCTACTCCTTACAATTTAGCCATGAAAAATAATCAACCAACAATTTTAGAATTTTATGCTAACTGGTGTACCACTTGTCAAGGAATGGCGTTGACAATGGAAAATCTAGAATCAGAGTATGGAGAAAAATTCAATTTCGTGATGCTCGATATTGACGATCCTCAATGGGTGGATATTATTCAACAATATCGCGTCACGGGAGTGCCTCAGTTTACCTTTTTAGATCGCGATCGCCACACACAGAAAACATTAGTGGGAAAAGTGCCGCGATCGATTATGACTCAATATTTTGCCCAACTTTTATAAAAATAGAATAAAATTAAGACAGGGAAACTAAGAGGTAAAAATTGCAGAAATTACTATTTGTATGCAGTCGCAATCAATGGCGCAGCCCAACCGCCGAAAGCATTTGGCGTAATACTAATGGGTTGAAAGTGCGATCGGCTGGAACAAGCTCTAAGGCTCGAAAAACAATTTCTGCTGTAGATTTGCGCTGGGCTGATGTTATTTTTGTTATGGAACAAAAGCATAAAAATCAACTGAAAGCAAAGTTCTCCAGACTACTTGAATATAAGGCTATTCATGTCCTAGATATCCCTGATGAATATCGTTACATGGATGAGGAACTGATTGAATTGTTGAAAATATCAGTAACTCCGTTTCTGCATATAATTTAATCTTTAGGCATATTATAAAAAAGAGTACAAATGGATAAACAAAAACAAGTTCTCGCTCAAACCATGTCTTTTCTGATGTCAATTCGCCCTGAGAGTAATCTGGGAAAATTGTTGAATTTTTGCCTAGCAACAAAAGTGGAGTCAGAACCAACAGGAAAAACGGCTTATGAAATGGCTTGCGATCTTTTAGAACATCCAAATATTTTATCAGATTTCATTCAAGAAGCAATGGAAAGTGACGGCGAATATACACCAGAAGAATATGTCGCATTGGGCGAACTCCCTACACAAAATCCAGAAGAATTTATGCGGAAAATATTAGGAGAATTAGATAAGATAGAATTATAAAATAATGCTTAATTTTCCCACAATAAAGTAGGGATAGTACCTGGTACTATCCCTACTTTACTTTAATCGCTTAGGCGATCGCAGCCGAACCAAAATTACTTGACTTCAGCTTTTGCACCAGTTTCTTCCAACTGTTTCTTGATCGCCTCAGCTTCATCTTTAGCAATCCCTTCTTTGAGTGTTTTGGGAACAGATTCTACAACCTCTTTGGCTTCTTTCAGACCCAAACCAGTAATAGCGCGAACCACCTTCAGAACGGCAATTTTCTTATCGCTAGGGAATTCCGTAAGAACCACATCAAATTCGGTTTTTTCTTCCTCGGGTTCAGCAGCCGCAGCAGCACCGCCACCACCAGGCATCGCTGCTACCATCATACCGCCAGCAGGTGCAGCCGCACTTACGCCAAAGGCTTCTTCAATACCTTTGACTAATTCAGAGGCTTCTAGTAAGGTCAAAGATTTCAATTTTTCGAGAATTTCTTCAGTTGCAGCAGACATTGGTAAACTCCTTGTCAGTAAAGATTAACTTGTAAATTTCGAGTCCGTTTTGCCGACGGACTTGGTTTGCGAGCAGAATTAGCTTACGCTGCATCTTGCTCTTCTTTTTGGGCGATTGCTTGAATTGCGCGTCCCAAAGAAGACGGCACTTCGTTGATACCCCGCCCCAGAGAAGACGGCACTTCCTTGATACCCACAGCCAATTGCGTCGGAATGGAGTTGATAGCTCCAGCAATTTGCGCCATGAGTTCTTCCTTGGAAGGTAGATCCGCGATCGCCTTGACTTGTTCTTCATTCAGGGCGCGCCCCTGCATGACACCGCCGCGAAATTCGCTTTTCTTGGCCGCTTTTCTAAAGTCTTGGTAAGCGCGGACAGCGCCGCCAATATCGTCTTTAACGAGTAAAAAGGCGTTGGTACCGGACAGAAATTCTGTCATCGGCTTCCATTCGTCGTTTTCCTCAACGGCGATCCGCATTAAGGTGTTTTTAGTCACCTTACACACTGCCCCCGTAGGACGCAGGCGATCGCGCAAATCGGTAATTTCGGCAACGGTTAACCCTTGGAAATCAACGACAACAGCCAATTGAGCCTCGCTCAAAAGTCCTTTAATATCGGCAATTACCGTTTCTTTATTCGCTCGGGTTCTTCCCATTCAGTTTCACCTCCTTTTCATTGCAAAATTAACTCCAAAATCAAACCCCGCCTCTGGTGCCGAGGTCGGGGTCTAAATGAGGGCAAGAACTAAGGATATTAACTATCCCATTTACTTACCATCATCTAACTCGCCTCGGCAGGATATTCATTAAGCCTGATGGCTCCTGCGGTCTTCGGTTTGCGTTTGATGAATTTTTATTGAGTTGGATCGAGGAGGGATTTCCCACCTTATTCCAACAATTTTAAATCCCGTAATGCACTAATGTCTACTTCAATTGAGGGTCCCATCGAAGCAGAAATAAAGACACTGCGCCAGTAACGACCTTTTGCCCCGGAAGGACGATTGCGATCGACAGTTTCCTGTAATGTTTTCAGATTTGTTAACAAATCTTCTGGCGCAAAGGATGTCTTTCCAAACATAACATGAACGATGCCCGTGCGATCGGCACGAAATTCAATTTTTCCGGCTTTGAATTCGGCGATCGCCCCTCCTAAATCTGTAGTGACGGTTCCTGCTTTGGGGGAAGGCATCAAGCCGCGAGGACCTAATAAACGCCCTAATTTAGCCACTTTCGGCATCATATCCGGGGTAGAAATGAGTTTATCGAAGTCCAGCATCCCTTTCTGGATTTCTTCGATTAATTCCTCCGATCCTGCCAAATCTGCGCCAGCTTCTGTCGCTTCGTTGACCTTTTCCCCGCGAGCAATAACCGCAACGCGGATGGTTTGTCCTGTTCCTTTGGGAAAGCTCACCGTGGTCCGCAACTGCTGATCGGTATACTTAGGATCAATTCCCAAACGGATATGCGCTTCGGCGGTTTCATCAAACTTAGCCGTTGCTGTTTCTTTTAACAGGCTCATGGCTTCCAATGGCTCATAAGCTCTTTCTTCTACTTTCGCGATCGCTGCTTTCAAGCGACGAGAAATCTTCTTGGTCATGGTTTACTCCTTGGGTTCTAACGAAGCGATCGCCTCTCCCCAATATAAGGTGGCAAAATATCTGAAATTCGAGATTGAAACTGAAATATTGCGCTAAAACAGGACAATAAAACATTAATCAGTAATGCTTACACCCATATTTCTAGCCGTTCCCGCCACAATTTTCATAGCAGCCTCAATATCATTTGCATTGAGATCGGGCATTTTTACTTCAGCAATTTTCCGCAATTGTTCGCGGCTAATAGAACCTACATTTTCTTTATTCGGTTGACTCGCACCCTTTTCAATTCCTGCTTCCTTTTTAATTAAAACTGAAGCGGGAGGAGTTTTGAGAACGAAAGTGAAACTGCGATCTTCATAGACAGAGATTTCCACAGGAATAATCATTCCCACTTTATCCGCAGTTTTGGCATTGTATTCCTTACAAAATGCCATGATATTGACACCATGTTGACCCAAAGCGGGACCCACTGGTGGGGTAGCAGCAGCCTTTCCCGCAGGAAGTGCCAACTTAACCAATGCAACTACTTTTTTTGCCATTTTAGCTTTGTTTTTCGACCTGATTGAACTCCAATTCCACTGGCGTATCCCGTCCAAAAATTGAAAGAAGTGCTTTGAGTTTGCTCCGTTCGGGACTAACTTCAATCACTTCACCTTCAAAGTCTTTAAAGGGACCCGACAGAACCATTATTTTATCACCCACTGCCATATCAATTTTGACAACAGGTTCTTGTTCTTGGGTCTGTCTGAAAATGCGTTCGACTTCTGACGGACTCAGAGGGACGGGTTTAACGTGGCCTCTTCCTCTTCCATAGGGACGTTGTTTTTCCGCACCGACAAAATTAATCACGTTAGGTGTATTTTTAACGGCTTGCCATGCGTCATCATCTAAAATCATTTTGACGAGAACATAGCCAGGAAAAACCTTTTCTTCCCCATGAATTCGCGTGCCGTCTTTACGCACTTTAACCGTTGGGGTTTGGGGGATTTGAATTTGCAGAATGCGATCGGCCACGTCTAAAGTGTGGATGCGCTGTTCTAAGTTGGCCTTAACTCGTTTTTCACAACCCGAGGCAACTTGAACGGCATACCAACGCGCATTTTTAATCGTCGGAAAAGACTCTTCCTCTTGGAAGTCTTCATCGGTTTCTTCAAGATTTGTATCTTCGAGATTGTCCCTCGTCACATTCATTAGAACACCTTGCCACTTAACCACACAAATAAGTTATCGACAAAATAGATCGTCGTGGCAACCAATGTCACCATTAAAACCACAGCAGCAGATTCGCTAATTAATTGTTGTCGTGACGGCCAGACAACTTTAGAGAGTTCCTCTTTCGATTCTTGAAAAAATTTAACGGCATTAAATTTTTCACCAGTGTCTTTTCGAGGGGCTGGGGTTGCCTTTCCCTTCTCGAGAGAAGGACTATTTTCGACGCTATCTTTTACATTTTGTCGATCGCCTTGATTTTGCGGTACATTCCGATCGCCATTTTGATTTGGAGATTTATTCCTTTTGTTACTGGTGTCCTTTTTTGACGATTTTTTCTTAGCCACGGTGGATTTTCTCCCCAGTTTGTTTGCAGATGGACAATGACTTGTCATCCCTATGGGAAAGGATTTTTCAACCTGTTTAACAAACAGGTAATAGATATAGGGTATATCTACTTTACCCTTCTAACGCGCCCTGGAGGACTTGAACCCCCGACATCGGGTTTTGGAGACCCGCGTTCTACCAACTGAACTAAGAGCGCCCGCGAACCTTCAGTTCCTAGTTTGATTGATAGCAAATTAACCCAGTCAATCAATTTGAAGCATTCATTAGTCCAGTTTAACGCAAAAGGGGCAACATACGCTAGTATTTTCCCAAAAAATATTCTTCCGCCAATTATTCAAGGGCGCGATCGAAGCGTTGTTTAATCCGGGTGGCTTTACCGATGCGATCGCGCAAATAATAGAGTTTAGCGCGTCTGACTTTACCCCGTCGCAGAATTTTAATACTAACCACTCTAGGAGAATGGAGCAGAAAAACCCGCTCTACACCAACACCTTGAAAGATTTTCCGCACGGTGATGGTTTCACTAATTCCACCATTGCGTTTCGCAATTACAGTGCCTTCGTAGGGCTGTACCCTTTCTTTGCCGCCTTCTTGGATTTTAACTCCAATGCGAACGAGATCGCCCACGTGAATTGTGGGCAAGCTGTCTTTGAGGTGTTCTGCCTCAATTGAGCGAATCATTTCTTCCGCTTTCATAACCTTTAGCCCAAAAACTCACAGTCTTCTATAATACCTCGCAAGGAACAATTTTGGGAAGATAAAACAGAAATTGATAGTTGATAACTGATAACTGAAATGGTTGATACAAAAAAACTAGAATCCTGCGTACAAAGTCTCGGATTGCAAAAAATTCAACGTCATATTTTTCTCTGCGCGGATCAGACTAAACCGAAATGCTGTCCGAAAGAAGTCGGGTTAGAGTCTTGGGATTATCTGAAACGACGCTTGGGGGAACTGGGTTTAGACGAACCGGGAGGCGATCGCGAGACTTGTATTTTTCGCACGAAAACCAATTGCTTGCGAGTTTGCAGCGAGGGACCAATTTTGCTGGTTTATCCCGATGGTATTTGGTATCGTCATGCAACACCAGAAATTATCGAACGTATTATTCAAGAGCATTTAATCGGCGATCGCCCGGTTGAAGAGTATATTTTCTGTCACCACCCCCTGACCGAAAATTTAGCAGCTAAAACTTCTAGTGCTAACAATCCTTGAGGGACAAAATGTTCAGAAAGTGTCAGAGCAAAAGCGCTAAATTATTAAGAAATATTACAAAAATAATCGAAGCCGTCAACAACGCCGCCGACAACCTAGAAACCTTCAGCCAACAACCCGACTTCCTCGAAAGAGTACAATTTACCTTTGGCGAAGAAATCCAACTCGAAAACGTAACCGAAGCCGTAGCCAACATCATTAGCGGACAAGAATTCCCCAGACTCGAAATCCTCACCCAAAGCGAACTCGGAAGCGCCAACGCCGCTTATGGTATCGAAACGAACACCATTTATCAAAAAACTGGGTTTAAAACCCCGTCCTTTAGCTTCGCTGTGGACGGCTTTTTAGAGATATATAGCAAAACCAATTGAGATGTGAAGTTGGTGCAGACTGAAACCCTTGCCA
>NZ_JAYGHV010000317.1:0-8809 GCF_034932145.1 Spirulina sp. 06S082
ATTCTGCAAGATAGCCGTGAGAACTCGAATATTATTGGGGGTATCATCAACAATTAAAATCTCTGGGCTTGAATCCATACTGTCAGTATCATTCATAGTATTTATTCGTGATTTAATGTTTATTGATAATTCACTGATAATTGATAGTTGTTCAGCAACTCGTCGGTCATTTCAAAATTTGCGGTCACATTCTGAACATCATCTAAGGATTCCAAGGTATCAATTAACTTTAACAGCGATCGCGTTTGTTCGGGATCGTCAACTTCTATAGTATTAGTGGGAATCCAGCGCATTTCCGCTTCTTTGACGGGAAATTCTTTCTCCTGTAAAATTTGCGAGAGCAAGTTTAAATTATCAATTTCCGTAAAAACTTCTGCCCCGCAGGTCTCTTCCTCCTCCGTTAATTCATAGGTTTCTGCTCCTCCTTCGAGGGAAACTTCTAATAGCTGTTCTTCCTCAACTTCCCCTTCTAATAATACAACCCCTTTTTGCTCAAACATCCAACTCACGCACCCCGTTTCCCCCAGATTACCGCCATTTTTATTAAACGCCGATCGCAGATCCGCCGCCGTGCGATTGCGATTATCGGTAAAGGCTTCAATTAAAATAGCAATACCCCCAGGACCATAACCCTCGTAGCGAATTTCTTCAAACTTGGCTTCATCATCCTTATAAGTCCCTGCACCCTTGGCGATCGCGCGATCGATATTATCATTAGGAATTCCCGCCGCCTTCGCCTTCTCGATCGCCGTGCGAAGTTGAAAGTTTCCGTCGGGATCTGGCACCCCACTTCGTGCTGCGACTATAATTGCCCGAGATAATTGGGTAAAAGTCTTGCCTTTTTTAGCGTCTACCCGCGCTTTTTGGCGTTTGATATTTGCCCATTTACTATGACCTGCCATAATGCTCAAACCTCCATTTGTAAAGGATTGTATCTGTTTTAAGCTCAAATCTCATGTTACGGCTTGCAGGGCAATAAATGTGTTGTAAACTACTGAAGTTTCCCTAATTTTATAAAAAAATAATGAAACGTAGAAATTTTATTACCAATACCGCGATCGGGGCGACAACGGCGGCAACTTTAGCCGCTTGTAGTCCCACTAGCCCCTCCTCAACTGAAGCAGGGGAGAGTAGTTTGCCCAAAATAGAATGGCGCATGGCCACCAGTTGGCCATTATCTCTCGATACCATTTATGGGGGAGCCATTACAACCTGCGATCGCATTAGGGCAATGACAGGGGGACGCTTTGACATTACCCCTTATCCCGCAGGCGAACTTGTCGGAGGTTTAGAGGTTTTCGATGCCGTCCAAAATGGGGCGGTAGAATGCGGTCATACGGCGGGTTACTACTATATTGGCAAAAACCCTGCTTTGGCCTTTGGAACCTCGGTTCCCTTTGGTTTAACCGCCCAACAACAGAACGCTTGGCTCTATCATGGGGGGGGTTTAGAGGCGATGCGAAAAATTTACGCTGGTTTTAATATTATCAATTTTCCCGCCGGAAATACTGGGGCGCAGATGGGAGGATGGTTTAAGCGAGAAATCAACACCCCCGACGATCTCAAAGGGTTAAAAATGAGAATTCCAGGATTAGGGGGAAAAGTGATGGAACGTTTAGGAGTCAACGCCCAATCCTTACCAGGAGGAGAAATTTTTGTTGCCCTCGATCGCGGTGCCATTGATGCAGCAGAATGGGTTGGTCCCTACGATGATGAAAAATTAGGGTTATATAAAGCGGCTAAATTCTATTATTATCCGGGTTGGTGGGAACCGGGTCCAACCTTGGAAGTTTTCGTAAATCAAGAGATGTGGGAAACACTGCCCAAAGAATATCAAGAAATCTTGCAAACGGCGACTTATGAAGCCAATATGAATATGCTGGCCAAGTATGACGCACTCAACGGAGATGCACTGCAAACGCTACAGGAAGAACATGGGGTGCAATTGAGACAATATTCGGAGGATATTCTTAAGGCTGCACAAAAGGCTGCTTTTGAACTATACGAAGAAAATGCGAGTAATGATGCCACGTTTAAAGAAGTTTACGAACCCTGGAAACAGTTCCGCGATCGCATTTCTGCTTGGAATAGCATCAACGATCTCAGTATTGCGAGTTTTATTGCTAACAATAAATGAAAGGCAACAGGCAACAATTTGCTTATTAGCTCATTAAGATTTACCGTTCCCCATTTGTAATTGTTTATTGAAAAGGATGCAGCAACTTTTACGGATTTCGCGGGCGATCGATCGGCTTAATACATGGATTGGTCAGCTAACTTATGGGTTAGTTTTAATCATGGTCATTGTTGGGGTTTGGAATGTCATTGCTACCAATTTAGGTCGCTTTTTTGGACAATCTCTAACCTCTAATGCTTTCTTAGAAATACAATGGTATCTTTTTGCGATTATATTTCTTCTGGGTGCGCCCTATACCCTCCTACAAAATGGTCATGTTCGTGTCGATATTTTTTATAAAGATTGGAGTCGAAAAAGGAAAGCATGGGTAGATTTTTTGGGGGCGCTATTATTGTTGCTGCCTTTTTCTCTTCTCGGTATTTATTTTTCTTATGGAACTGTTATCAATTCATGGAAAATTCTTGAAATGTCACCGGATCCGAGTGGTTTACCTCGCTATCCGATTAAATCTATGATTATTGTTTGTTTTATCCTGTTAATATTGCAGGGAATTTCCGAAGCTATTAAAAATTGGGCAATTATTCAAGAACGCGATCGCATTACGAGAGAGTAAAAAAATGGGTTTGGATTGGCTAGGTCCGTTAATGTTTGCTGGGGCATTAGTTCTGTTATCTTTTGGTTATCCAGTCGCTTTTTCATTGGGAGGAGTTGCCATCATTTTTGGCATTATTGGCGTATCAGTAGGGGCATTCAACCCTATATTAATGAACGCGATGCCTCAGCGTATTTTTACCATTATGTCCAACTATACTTTGTTGGCAATTCCCTATTTTATTTTCCTCGGTTCTATGTTGGAAAAAACGGGAATTGCTGAACGTTTGTTGGAAACAATGGGGATTTTATTCGGGCGACTGCGAGGAGGTTTAGCCTTAGCAGTCGTGATTGTTGGCGCTTTATTAGCTGCTTCTACAGGAGTTGTTGCTGCAACTGTAGTAGCAATGGGATTAATTTCTCTGCCGATTATGTTGCGCTATGGTTACGATCAGAAACTCGCAACGGGTGTTATTGCAGCATCGGGAACTTTAGGGCAAATTATTCCTCCCAGTGTCGTTTTAGTCGTATTAGGCGATCAATTAGGGGTTCCCATTGGAGACTTATTTATTGGCTCTTTAATCCCAGGTCTTTTAATGTCTGGAGCTTTTGCACTTTATGTTATTACAATTGCTTTTATTCAACCTAATATTGCCCCTGCGTTACCTTCTCAAGTCCGAGAAATTGGTGGGAAAGCATTAACAATGCGAGTTATTCAGGTGATGATTCCCCCTTTATTACTCATTGCTTTGGTGTTAGGAAGTATCTTTTTTGGGGTAGCAACACCGACGGAAGCAGGTGCCGTGGGATCTTTAGGCGCGATCGCCTTAGCAATGGTTAATCGTCAATTAAGTTGGTCTGCATTGCGTCAGGTGTGCGATGCTACCCTGCGAATTAGTAGCATGGTGATTATGATTTTAATCGGATCTACTGCATTTAGTTTAGTTTTTCGGGGGTTACATGGCGATCGCTTTATGTTCGATCTTCTCTCTAATTTGCCTGGGGGGAGAGTAGGCTTTTTGCTGGTTAATATGTTGGTTGTTTTTATTTTAGGTTTCTTTATTGATTTCTTCGAGATTGCTTTTATTATTATTCCTATTTTTGCTCCCGTTGCAGAAGCATTAGGGTTAGATTTATTATGGTATGGGGTTATTTTGGGGGCGAATTTACAAACTTCTTTTTTAACTCCTCCCTTTGGGTTTGCACTGTTTTATTTGCGGGGAGTTGCGCCACCAGAAGTTAAGACAGAAGATATTTATCGCGGTGCTATTCCTTTTATTATCCTACAGTTGTTTGTTCTTCTATTGATTATTATTTTTCCTAGCTTGGTGACGTTTTTGCCATCTTTGAGTAGTTGAAATCGCGATCGCTTAGATGGTGATTTTATTTTAGTAGCTTAAGTAATGTCACATCACAATTTTTTTAAAGAACTTATTAAGTGGTCGGACAAAAACTTTGAGGCCATGTTTAACCACAGAGCAAAGGAAAGGGAAGCTCTTGCGTACATTCTTTACATCCGACCACTTATCATTACTGAAAATACCTGTGATAAACAATCCTAATGGTACTTCGTTGGTTGTATTTTTGAGGATTTTGATAAAAATGAGCTAAAATTAAGCTAGGATAGAAGAACAATGACATCAATCTAAATTGATCTAGCCCACTATATCGATTTTTGCGCTAATTTATAAAACATAAGTATTTTAGCTATTTTTTATGTAAAAGGTTGGTCAGTCTTATCTATCTCTAATAACAGTATTGTTATGTATAGCAAGTCTATTTGATTTGTAAACAAACAATCCAGCAATGCCAAGGTTTTCAGCCTACACATCCTTCATATCTCAATTAGTTTTGCTATAGTATGTCTCTCAATCATAGAAAGCAGATCAAAAATACAATTCAACCAATAACAGAGGAAGAGAATGATAGTTTGCCTTTTTCTCATTATTGGCTTGTCAACAATTCAAACGCAAGCGATCTAAAAATAAATGAATTAAGAGTATTTTTGTTACGTTTATCCGATCTGTATGCTAAAGGAGAAATCAGTAAAAAAGGATTTATTACTCTTATCGAATATACGTGTCAATTGTTTGTAGAGAGGGAGATTGAAGATAAACTAAGTGTATATTTGGAGCAAAAAGTATCGAATTTGTCTGATAGACTTTTCTCTAAAAATGTACTCATAAATTTGCTGGATTTGGATGAAACAAATGACTAACTTTGAGTCTAACAAGCCCGAAAAAAGAGATCCAGATATTTCAAAAGATAATCAATCAGAAGATTCAGAAGATTCAAAAGTTTCATCATCTGAAGACAATAATGATGAAGTTGTAGAAGGAGGCATTTCCAAACTGCCTAAACCTCTAGAGGAAATCTTCCCAGAAGAGTTCAAACAAAGAATGCCCAATTCTCTCAAAAAAGAAATAAGCTATTTATTTTCTATGCAACGTACAGGAATGGGTTCTTCTCTTGGTAACTTAACAGAAAAAATACAGCCAAGTCACATTACAAAATTTCTAGAAAATGATGCAAAGCAAGATGAACGGGCTTTTTTAGATTCGCAAGAATCCAAAAAATATACGCTTTGCTATGTTCTTATTTTTTGTCTGCTTTTTGTTTTTGTTACTGTATTTTTGGTTCAGAATGATATAAAAATTTATCAAGATTTAATTCGATTGTTTATTGTTTTTCTCGGTGGTTTTGGTAGCGGTATTGGTTACAAAAATTTAAGAGATAAACGCAATAAATAAATTCACACGAATCATTTTTATTTATTTATAGTTCGTCGATTTGTCGTTCGCTTTTTATTTTTTGTCGTTCGCTTTGTAGATTTAGCCGTTGTTTTTTGGGGAGTTGAAGGAGGAAGTTCAAAGATAGGAATCGTAAAATGAAAGCGACTTCCCTTATCTTTTCCTTCCGACTCAGCCCAAATTTCTCCCCCCCAATGTTGGGCGATTTGACGACAAATTGCTAAACCTAAACCGACTCCCCCCACTGTGCGTTGTAAGGATCCTTCTTCCTGATAAAAGCGATCGAAAACTGTTTCTAAGCGACTAGGTTCTATCCCCCGTCCTGTATCCGATACAGTCACTTCTAAATGTTCATTTCCATTGGTTTTAACCTCAATTAAAATTTCCCCATCAGCATCAGTAAACTTACAAGCATTATCAAGTAATTTGGCCACAACTTCCACCAACCATTCTCCATCGGTTTTCACTAAGGGTAAATCTTCTTGAATCGCCATGCGAATGCGAGGCATTTCTTGAGGAGATTTTCTCGCACTATTATTACTAATTCCTAGTTCGATACATTCACTCAAGGAAAGAACTTCAGGATTCCAGTCTACACGACCGCTCTCGAGTTTGGAGAGGGTGAGAAAGTCCTGAATTAACTTTCGCATCCGTTCTGCATCACCTAAAGCTGTATCGAGCATCACTTGACGGAGTTCCAAGGGCATATCCGGTTCTGTGGCGAGGCTTTCGAGACAAACTTGAATGGTGGAAAGAGGGGTTCGCAATTCGTGTCCGGTAATGGCGACCAGGTTAGAACTGGTGCGATCTAAGGCTTCTAGTTGTTTGTTGAGTTTTTCTAAGTGAGAGTATGCCTCCGCTTGAATTAGGGCAACCCCGATTTGATTGGCGATCGCCTCCACTAAGCTAGTTTCTTCTGAACTCCATTCCCCTGACTTCTCCCCACAATAGTGAAGTTCTATCATGCCCAATAAACGACTCTGATAGAGAACGGGCATCAAAAGCCAGGAAACGATCGCGGCATCTTCAACAACCTTTTGCCAAGCAGAAGCCCCGCGCTCGCTAAAGCGAGGGTCTTTGCGAACATCTTGAATGAAGATAGATTCTTGGGTTTCGATGACGCTTTGAAAGAACAGATTTTGCTCTAGCGGCCATTGTTTTCCTTTCAAGGAGACAATATTAGGACTGGGGAAATCATGGTCAATGGTGGCGGTTTCATCGCTACTGCTGCAACGATAAACGAGGGAACGACAGGCTCCCAATGTTTGCCCCAATTGCTCCACCGCAACTTGGAGAATAATATCGGGGTCTAGCGATCGCCGGATCGCTGCGGTCATTAAGTGAATAGAACGCTCTCTTCGCTCTTGTGCCTCCATTTTCCGATAGGCTTTAATTAGTTTATGCTGCCCGACTTGTAAATAGTTTACGAGACGATTAACAAAAGGATCGGGGCTAGTTGCGTCCAGTTCTGGAGGAGAAGAACGGATTTTGTATTGGTGTTGGAGATAGCGTTTTTTCGCCTTTTCAATCTTTTGGGTTAACTCTGGACGATAAATGGCGATGCGATCGAGTAATAATTCCGCAGCTTGAGTCGTAATAGCGCGATTTGAGGTCCATATTCCCTCAAAACGTCGGTTTGAGTCCATTGCCGATCCGGGGTTTTCTTCGCCTTCACTCACTGAGGTGCGTTCTCGACAGATCAAGCAGTTGGCATAATTATCGCCCAAAACCAGTAAGTGCCATTCATAAACGAGAGCATCTGTTGCTGGGAATGCAATGGTTTCATATTCTCCTGAATGATTTTTAAAGTCAGTTTCGGGTACTGCTAAAACGTAGACTTGCTGGCTTTTTTTGGCGATGCGGCGATAGCGATGAGCTTCTTGACGATAAAAGCGTTCTTGCTGAAAAGTGGCGATAACGAGGGGGGTATCGCTACTCGCAAGAACGCGGTCTTCCATTGCATGAGAGAGGGCAACGAGGGAAGATTTAAAGTACATCTGCGATCGCCAGTCTGGTAGATCGTGCAGCAGTTCTGTCAGAACGGAGGTCTGAATGCTCATCGGCAATAGGGGAGTTTGGGTTCGCAGGATGCGTTCCCGATCTTGTCGCTAGGTTGGGGTTTTGCTGACTCTAACATTTTTCGTTATCTTTTCAGTAATTATCCCGCCGATTTAACCCTTGTAGGAAACATAAATTAATAATTGTTCATTATTGGGCTGGGTTATCCCAAAAGTATCCTTTCTCAATGGTGGTTTGGCATAATTCGGAATCATATTTAAGGTAATACGATCGCGCGATCGCTTCCTGTTCTTGTAATTTTTTATATTCTGCTTGACCAATTTCTGTATCCGTCGAAAGGAGGATGACTTGGGAGGAGGCATAGGGAAAGTATCGTTCGACTAAATTGGCGCGATGGGATGAATCTAAACGCCCTAAAGGTGTATCAATGGCGATGGGAAGATTGCGTCCAGAAATTTTTGCGAGTCCCCAGAGAAAGGCGATCGCGAGGAGTTGTTTTTCTCCTGCTGATAAACGGTGTTTGGGAACTTCTTTGCCTTTGGGATCGTAGAGAGATAGTTTAAAAGTATCCGTATCAATGGTGACGATATGAACGAGATCGGATTTGTGGAGGAGATGACGGAAATATTGAGTTACTTCTGTTTCTAATTTGTTTAATTTTTTTAAGGTTAATTTTTCTCGAAATAGTTTTAAGGTTTGCTTGACTTTAGCGATGGATTGAAGAATATGTTCTTGGTTTTTGCGATCGATAGTTTCTCGACTATAGTTTTCTAATTTTTCTTTGATGGTTTCGATTTGGCGATCGAGTTCTTCGGTTTTTTGTTTTTTTGCTTCGGATTCTGCTTTGAGTTGAATAACATAATTGCGAGCAATTTTTCGTTCTTCTTCTAGTTGTGTATAAGTTTCTGGAGAAGGGGCTGTTTGTAGTTGTTGTTCGAGGGAAATGATTTTTTCTTCTAGATCCTGTAGGCGATCGCAATCTTTTTGTGTGCCTTGAATTTCTTGGGGGAGTCGATCCTGAATTAATACTTCTAAGGTATTTAATGTTTCACGATCTGCACCTAGATATGTTTGTATTTCTCCTTTCTCTTCAGTTGCAAAACTTTGATTTTCTTGCGCTAAAAAACTCTTGACTTTCTCTAACTTTTCTGGTACGAGAGATATATCTTGCAGATAATTTAAAAGGCGATCGTCTCGTTCTAAAATGACTTCTTTGGCATTATGTGCCAGACTTTTTTTTAATTCTTGTTCTCCTTTCTCTTTGGCTGTGATTAACAGAGGATAAATTAGAGATAAAGGTAGACTATTTGCA
>NZ_JAYGHV010000318.1:0-8735 GCF_034932145.1 Spirulina sp. 06S082
AGAAGGCATCAGACAAATACAGGCGCTGGGAATCAGCGCTTCTGCGGGTGGAGGGGATGTAAGACTCGTCATCAACAATGTTGATGAAAAGCAGTTCCCTGTGAATCCCGAAGCCGCTCATTTATCCGTAGGATGATGAGTCGGTAATTCACGTTTTTTGTTTGGCTTGCAAAGATAAGAAAATTAATCCCGCAGCTAGGATCGATAAAGCAATGCCAAAACTTCCGTAAGTTTGGGCTAAACCCATTTTTTGTACAAAAGGTTGGCTGATAATAGGAGAAGAAAACTGCCCTAAAAACATACAGGAAGTGAGTCCTCCCAGGACGCGCCCTCGAGTTGCGGGGGGTACTTTAGCACTCAGCCAAACATTAACATTGGGCATTAATAAACCCAGTCCCAACCCCGCTAAAAGTAGCCCCAGGAGTACGACAAGATAAGTCTGGGCGATCGCGATAACCCCATAACCCAACCCCATCAAAACATAGACGAATACCATGATGCCCGTGAAACTAACCTGGGATTTGATGCGACGGTAATTCATCGAGGCGATCGCACTGGCTAGGGTCAGACTGGCGATCGCAACACCCACCCAGGCATTACTCACGGAAGTTAGTGCTTGTAAATAAAAAGGCAATTGCACTGGTACTAAATAAAATGCCACCATTGAAACAAACATCATGGCATAAATCCCCATGACTAGGGGGACGGGTAGGACGGGCATAGGGGCATCTCGATCGAGGAGAGAGAGAGACTCTGCCTCTGTATCCCGTTGAGGTTCGACAATAAACAAAATGACCAAACCGCAGAGGGCAAAAGCCATTAAGTAAATGGCAAAGGGAAAGCGCCAACTAATATCCGCTAATATTCCCCCTAGAATCAAAAACACCCCCCCGCCATAGCTCACAAAAGCCGCTTGTAGCCCCATCACTTGCTCTCGCTGGGGTCCCGCGTAATAGTCAGCAATTAGGGTCGTTGCCGTGGTCATAATTGCCGCCACAGATAGCCCCAGAAGCGCCCGTCCCCCAAGCAGCAAGGGTAAGGTACTCAAGATCAGCCCCGACCCCCCCGCCGCCCCATAGAGTAAGGTCGCCGCAACTAATAGGGGTTTGCGACCAAAGCGATCGATAATAATCCCCACAAAAGGAGCCGCGATCGCGGTAAATAAAGCCGGTATTGTCAGCATCAATTTCACCCAAAAATCCGCATGGGGAACCTCCTGAAAAAAGGCTTCAATTTGCGGCAAAGCTGGGGAAATCGTGGCCCCCGCCATCACGGTCATGGTGCTAATCAGCAACAGGGTAATTCGTTTCATCATGGGGAAAGAGCGCCTATCTGTTGAGTTTAGTGGTTACTTCGGCCAGTTTTTTGGCAATGTCTCGCACCGCCACCGCCAGTTTTTCATCCTTCAGTTGTCCAGCTTCATCAAAGGCTTGATACGCCCCTGGAATCGCCTTCTGGTCGGGAATGACCGTTACGCCAATACCTTCGAGAATGCTACGGACGTGAACTAAACCCCGCATTCCCCCCAACCCACCTGGAGAGGTTGCGAGTAGGGCGGCGGTTTTACCTTTGAAGCAGTGGAGGGACATGGGGGATTCCTCGGGTTCGGGACGGGAAGCCCAATCGATCGCATTTTTGAGCAAGGGCGTAATAGAGCCATTGTATTCCGGGCAAGCAATGAGGAAACCTTGATGGCTTTTCAGCAGAGCCTTAAACTGCAAAACTGACTCGGGCAATCCTGCTTTGGCCTCCAAATCTTCGTTAAAGAGAGGCATCGGGTAGTCGAGAAAATCTAAATTAGTGACTTCGACTCCCGCAGATTTTGCCCCTTCCGCCGCAAATTTAACTAACTTTTTATTGAAAGATTCAAGGCGAGCGCTGCCTGCAAAAGCTAAAATTTTGATGGGTTGAGTCATGATTTTCTCCTTGAAAAGATTGAACAAACATGAGGATTAGAACGAAAAAACCGTTCGGATCGTCCCCGTGATAATCGTACCGTAGGAACTATAGCCATAACGTCCAAAGATTCCTAAGCGATCGCCACGGTTGGACACAATAGGGTTTGGAGACCAAACAATAGGGTTTGGAGACCAAACCCCTACTTTCCCCCTAGATTTGGGGGCTTGAATTGCGAAGTCCTACCCAATTTTTCTAAGCTGTGACTGCAATAGCAGTGCTATAAAAGTTAGGTTCGATTTTAGCAACTGCACGGTAAAACTCCTCATTATGAAGTTCCTGAAACCGAGGCTGCTGGAGGAGAGCGGCGACTTGTTCCGATTTTTCCCAATGGGCGATCGCGGTGACTTTGGTTTCATCATCACTTTTCAGTAGCACGGCATCAATAAAACCGGGCTGAACTTTCACCACCTCTAGATAAACCTGTTGGATGCGTTCAAAGGCTGTTTGTTGTTGTCCCGGTTTGACGGTAAAAACATTCACAAAAGTAATCATGGTCATTTGTTTTCAATAGGACTTACGCATTAACGGGCAAGATGGCCGCACTACTATAACAGGAGAATACGGTAGTGGGAGCGTCTCGCTCCCTAGCTGCGTAAGTCCTATTCAAGCTATTTTGATAGCATTGCCCCCATTGCTTTTTCCAGAGCTTTTGGCTCCGATCGCAACTGCGCCTCCATTTCCTTCGCCTGCTCTCCTGGATAAACGTCCTCAACGCCGTCAATTACACCCTGCAATGCTTCTCGGGCAACCGCTTGGGGGGATACTTTCGGGGGGGGAAAGTCATGACTGCCAGGAGTATCGACAGTTCCTGGCAATACGCCGACAACCAAGGTATTTTGAGCGGCCAATTCTGCCCGAATGCCTTGGGTCATCAGAAAAGCCGCCGCCTTGGAAGCACCGTAAGAAGCATTAAAGGGAAAATTCACTCTCCCTAAAATGCTAATCATATTCACGATCGCGCCTCCCCCGTTGTTTTTTAAGATAGGTGCAAAGGCGCGACACATATTTAATGTACCAAAATAGTTCACTTCCATTTCCCCACGGGCAGCAGAGAGGTCTTGAGGGGAAATAAAACCCTGACGCAGACCGATCCCGGCATTATTCACCAGCAGGCTCACTTCTTGACATTCCTTCACGGCAGCTTTAACAGAGGACTCATCGGTAATATCTAAGGCGATGGGGATAATGCGATCGCGATCCCCGGCCACAATATCTTGTAAAGCACTGGTTTTTCTGGCTGCTGCATAAATCCGAGCCGCCCCCAAGTCTCTCAGAGCTTCTATGTAATATTGACCGATATCGCCATTGGCTCCGGTGACGAATGCGGTAATTCCTGCAATTTTCACCCTTGACCTCCTCTTTAGGACAGATAGAAAAACCGTTCGGATTAATCGTAATCTGGTACAGTTTCTGTATAAAGGGGGTTTTTTGCAATTCACTATTTCAGGAATGGGATAATCGACGGATGCCCGATCTCAATGCAATGGTAGTGTTTGCGCGGGTAGTGGAGCAAGGGAGCTTTGTGGGAGCAGCACGACAATTGAATCTTCCTAAAGCCACCGTCAGCCGCCGCATTCAACAACTGGAAGAGGTTTTACAGGTGCAGTTACTCGAGCGATCGACCCGAGTGGTGCGCCCCACGGAAATTGGCCAAATTTATTATGAATATTGCGATCGCATTGTGGCGGAAATGGAAGAAGCTAACACGGCGATCGCTGAACAAAAATCGGAACCCACTGGCATTTTACGGGTGAGCGCTCCGAGTGCTTTTACCCATCTCTTCCTCAAATCATTAATTCCCGATTTTCTCTTTTCTTACCCTAAAATTAGTCTTAATCTTGAAATTACCAATCAAGGGGTTAATCCATTACGAGAGGGATTCGATCTCTCAATTAGAGTGGGAACATTAGCGGATTCTTCTCTGAAAATACAGCCGTTTGGAGAAGCCAAAGTACAGCTATTTGCCTCATCACAATATCTAGACCGAAAAGGGATTCCCCAGAGTCCCCACGAACTTAGTCAACATGACACCATTGCGACAGGAATCTCTCGAGGTCAGCACTATTTATGGAAATTGATTAACCCTGACAAACAACAAGAAATTTCCCATACTCCACGCTGTACAGTCAACGATCCCATCGTTGCTTACGAACTTGTTCTCGCGGGGATAGGAATTGGTTTGCTCCCATTTTTCTACTGTGTCGAAGCTGTGGAATCGGGTCAATTAATCCCTTTATTGCTATCTTGGCAATCAACTCCAGTTTTATTAAGTGCAGTTTATCCAACCACTAAAGAGCGATCGCCGAAGGTAAAAGTTTTTTTACAGTTTCTGCGGGAAAAGTTGAATACTTATCAACTTTAGACCCCACAAGATTCTACAAACTCGATATTTTTCCAAACAACTCCCAACTGTCCATGATTGATGCAACCTACCCCATCTTGCTCGTTCCCAAAGGGATGACTCAGCATCTCCAACAAATTACTCCCCGGCCTTCCGCTCCCAATCATTCTCTCCCGTCTTGCCCTCGGTTTGAAGAACCTCCCCCGCGACGATTAGACCCAGAATCTATCAAAACTCCCATCATCAACGCGATCGCAGCCGTAACAATGGGCGCGATCGCCTCATTCAAATTACCGATTATTGGGATTCCTCTGATTTTCATATCCCTGAGTCTGTTGGTGGTTTACCTCATCAGCCACGCTCAACAATATCCCAAACGAAAACGACACTATCAACGCCAACTTGAAAAATACCAACGCGCACAACACAAATATGATCAAGCCACGCGGGATGCTGCCAGCCAACAACAACAATACGACGCGGCGATCGCGCAATGGCAAAAGCAGAACGAATCGTTATTGCAACTTGTTTGGGCAAAACTCAAATACACTCAAAGCCCCGGTCGTGGTTCCAACTACCGTGCTGGCTATAGCGAAGCAGCATTCAAAGAATCCCTGAGACAGCATTTTGGCGATCGCATTCACACCGGATGCACAATTCGCAATCCAAAGTACGACCGAAAGCATCCCTACACGGCTGATTTTGCCTACATTGACAAAACTTTGGGACTGTATATCGACATCGAAATTGATGAACCTTACGTTTATAATCAGCATATACTCACTCACTGCATTGGCTCGGATGACGAACGCAATCGCATCTTTTTAGAACGAGGTTGGATTGTCTTAAGATTTGCCGAGGAGCAGGTGGTACGCTATCCCCAACAATGCTGCCAAACGATTGCTGAAGTCGTTGCCACGTTCCAAGGTCAGCAAAGCTATCGCGAGATTCCATACCCTCCTGCTATTAAGCATTGGACGAAAGAAGAAGCAATGAAAATGATGTTAGAACAGTATCGCCAGACGTATCTATAACTTAGAATTTCCCGTCATCGCTGGTTTTCAAATATACTATATAGTTTCAACTTCAAGCTGCGATCGCAATTAAATTCATGTTCCATCTTCTCTCTTCTTTCCTATTTTTCGCCACAACTCCATCTCCTTTACCTCCGCCAACTCCTCAAGAGTTTGTTCGAGAGCAAATTGTCCGACCTTTACCGGGAAGTTTAAATACAGTTCCAGTTTTTAATAGTAATAGTCCGGAGTTGGTTCTCGAACCAGGGATTTTGCTGTCTACTTTTCCCCCTACTGGGAAAACCCACCCGCAAGCACATTTAGATTTTCCTTTAGAAGGACGCTTTGATATTTTTGCCCATCATGTTGCTAAAGCACCCACTCCTGATGATTTGCGGACTCTTTATTTGGGTATTATTGTTTATAATCCCAGTGGCGAAAGGGTAAAAATAAATGTTTTACAAGCGGCGAGTTATCTTTCGCAACCGGATGCTCCATTTATTCCCCTAGATTCCTTTCTAGAGAATCCTAGCGGGACAGTTTATGCAGGACCGGGAAGCCGGGTTATGGGGGAAATTTTGCGGGGATGGCATCAAATTCAGTTTCCTTTTTTGGCGATCGTTCCTCCAAAAGAAAGTCAAATATTACTCAATTTACCGATTCCGGTGAAAGATTTCGATCCTCCTATTAACGGACGATCTTCTTATCTGCGTTTGCGGAGTAATGGTCGAGTTTATTTGGCCAGTTTGGCCATGTTTGCACCTCAAGATGAAGAAGGCAATGAACGCCCTCCTAATTTGGCAGAATGGGAAGCATTATTACAAACTGGAGACTTAGCGAAACCCCGCGATCGCGCCCCAACTCCTCCTAATTCTGAAGGTTCTTCTTTCCTCTATGGTCGGGTCGCAGGGGTCGCCCAAGGATCGCAATGGGAGGCAAAATTAACGGATCGTTCTGAGGTTGATTTTCTCACGATTCCCGATCGCGGACAAATTATTTCTTATGGTATTAGCACTCTCGATCGCGGCACTTTAGGAACGGAACAAATTCAAAGCGCTCCCATGTTAGCACGCTATCCCGATACGGCGTATAAAACACATGGTAATTATGGCATAAGGTATAGTCTTGATTTACCGCTTTATAACCCCACGGAGGCGATGCAAACGGTAACAATTGCTCTGGAAACTCCCATCAAACAGGATGAAATATCAACAGGTTTGCGTTTTTTCGATCCGTTACCGACTAATACTTTTTTTCGCGGTACAGTACGAGTGAAATATATCGATGATGGGGGAATCTTGCAAACTCGTTACTATCATTTAGTACAGCGACGAGGACAAGAAGGAGAACCTTTAGTAACGTTGCATTTGTCACCCGATACAAAACGTTCTGTTAGCGTTGATTTTCTCTATCCTCCCGACTCAACTCCTCCTCAAGTTTTAACCATCCAAACCTTAAAGTAAAACCTTGAAGTAAAGATTACGCGAACTTATTAAGCCATTTATACGTCTGTAAGTTTATCTCTTATCAGACATCAGGGAAACCCCATGAAAAAGAAACTTTTAGCGATTTTAGCACTCTTGAATACAGTTTCAGTCCTGCCCGCTTTTGCCGTTGAACCTTCTCTTGTTAATTATGGCGATCGCGTTTCTTGGTCAGAAGTGGAATATAGTGAATTTGATGGATTGTACGTCAACGATCGCCATACAGGAATTGGGGGCGATCGCGATTATTTTGTCAGTCAATGGAGTCAGTCGGGAATTCGTTTTACCTTTCGCGATAACTTTGTTGCTAGTATTTCTATTGTTCCTCGCATCGAGTATCAGTCACGACGACGTTACAATCATCGCAGAGAAGAATGGGAAGATATTTCTGTTCCTGAAACTGTGAATGAACGGGTAGAAAATTGGGGCTATCGCGATTATTCTCCTACTGTTATTCATTTTAGCATTAATGGGGAACAATATAGTTATGCGGAGGGAAAAGTTTCGCCAGAAATGGCAAATGCGCTGGCGAATGCTCCGGCTAAAAATATGAAAATTCGCCTTGAGTTCTCGGATACTCCTCAATACGATCTGAAACCATTA
Organism: Spirulina sp. 06S082; assembly: GCF_034932145.1. NCBI lineage: Bacteria > Bacillati > Cyanobacteriota > Cyanophyceae > Spirulinales > Spirulinaceae > Spirulina > Spirulina sp. 06S082. The sequence continues at coordinate 7,401 of NZ_JAYGHV010000318.1, forward strand.
ATGGAGGTAGAAATTGGTCAAAAAACGGTTTTAACGTGGCGTAAAGTATTTGCTGTAAGTCGCGATCGCACTGAAGTTGAAAGGACTATAAACAGGAATTCAGATGGCGATCGCACCGAAAGAGAAACTGGAGAAAGCAGTCGTTAATAAGTAGTGGGACGCAAGAACAGTCATCTGTGTAAAGAAGTGTAAATAGGCAGAATCCCTTCTATTTAGCTGGTATATTCTTTCTCTAAGATCGCCTTATCGAGAAGAGGGAGGATTGAGAATGTAATCGATCGCGCGATCGCGACCCTCTTGAGCGATCGCATTCTCCTTATCCAACTCCAGGGGTTGGGTTGGATGGTTGCGATCGCTTTTCTTTGTCGGGAATAAAGAAATCAGTAAAATTAAGTATTTATACTGATTTACCTTTCGCTATCTAAGAATTATTCTTAGATAAGAATGAATTAAACAAAATCCTCTAAAGTTTAAGGAGAAACAAAATGACTGTAATTGATAAAGTACCCGACGTAGTATTTAAAACCCGAGTTCGCGATGAGTCCCTTGGTGGCGAAAACCCTTTTCGTTGGCAGGATATCACCACTCAAGAGATTTTTGGCGGTAAGCGGGTTGTGGTCTTCTCTCTTCCGGGAGCCTTCACCCCGACTTGCTCTTCGACTCACCTCCCTCGCTATGAGGAACTCTACGACGAGATTAAAGCACAAGGAGTTGATGCAGTTATTTGTGTCTCAGTTAATGATGCCTTTGTTATGTTTCAATGGGGTAAAAAATTGGGTGCAGATAAAGTATTTTTACTTCCCGATGGTAATGGCGAATTTACCCGCAAAATGGGAATGTTAGTCGATAAGTCTAATCTCGGTTTTGGGATGCGATCTTGGCGCTATTCAATGGTTGTCAATGATGGGGCGATCGAAAAAGTATTTGCCGAACCGGGTTATGCAGATAATTATCCCGCAGATCCTTTTGAGGTTTCTGATGCTGATACCATGTTGGCTTATTTAAAGGACAAGAAATAGACAAGAAATAGGGTTTGGTGACCAAACCCCTACGGTTAAAATAGGAAAGAGGATATTAAGAATTTTCTATCAAGAATTTTCTCAATATCCTCTATTAGTAACCTACAGAAGTTTCGCGCTTCAAGTATTTCTCTAGTGAACCTGACAAAATTTATGCAGTGCTTGCACCCTTGTTTACAGAACTTTATATAACTCAGATCTTGCACCTCATAAGACAAAGTTCAAAACCCCGCTCATGTAACCAAGGAATAAGTAACTCTAATTGTTTCAAAAGAGAAAGCAATAATAGATGAGGAAAGAGAAGAATTAATGCAAA
>NZ_JAYGHV010000319.1:0-8551 GCF_034932145.1 Spirulina sp. 06S082
CTGTACATCTGTTCGTAAAAATGCGGGGTTTTTCTCTATTTTACCCCTTTTTATCCCATTTAATTCTATTTTTTTGTTTCTCTAAGCCTTACACAGCAATCTTTTTATCTCTTTTCAGCAAACCCTACTTATTATTTCCTCGAGGCTAGTGTCCTGTCAAGTTTAAGGCGATCGCCTTCAGGGAAATGTTGAAGGGATGTCCCTGAAGAATCTCTCAAAACCCTGAAACTCGCGATCTCGAGAGAAAATTCGATCGCCTGGGATAGAAAGCGAAACAATGTGTCAAAAACCTTTACAATGGGAAAAAAGCAGAACAAAGGAGAATGCTGACTGGGTATTACAGACAGATTCTTGTTGTTCATTTGTATTCCTGCTTAAATTTGAAACAAAAAAAGGGTTTTAAAATTATGACACCAACATTATCTAACTTTTTCTTTAGTCTCATTGCTGGAGGATTAGTTGTTGTCGTTCCTGTTGTTCTTGCTCTTCTGATTATCAGCCAATCTGATAAAATTTCTCGTACCTAAAAGTATCTTCTCAATGATACTGTTCGACAATACTACTTCGGTGTCGCAATATCGAGGTAGTATTATATCTTAATCTGCGATCGCACGACTAGCTCAAGACGATCGCTTTTTTGTTATCTTCTTTCTCTGTAACTCTGCCAATACAAACGCTCTCTGAATATCCGGCTGCTTGTAGTTGTTGCAAACAAGACTCTAGGCGATCGGCTGGAATTGCAGCTAATAATCCTCCCGATGTTTGCGGATCGAACAGTAAAGCATAAAGGGGAGATAGCTTAACTTGTTCTCCATTTTCCACAGTAGTAGAAGCTCGGACATTCTGCAAGTGAAGAGAACTAAAAAATCCTTCTTGTATTGTCGCGATCGCGCCTTCTAAAATCGGAATTGCTTCTATGTTTAATTCTACCGCAATTTCCGTTCCTTGCAACATTTCTTGTAAGTGTCCCAAAAGACCAAACCCCGTCACATCAGTACAAGCACTCGCCTCGCAATTCTGCAAAATTTGAGCCGCAATTTGATTGGATAATAACATCGAGGCGATCGCCTTTTCGATCCATCTTCCCTTCCCTTGATAGCACCGATCCGCAGCAAATAATGTACCGGTTCCGATCGCTTTGGTAAGAATTAAAGATTGACCCGGTTTCATGCCTTTTTTTCGCAAAATTTGTTCGGGATGAATGCAGCCATTACAAGCTAAACCAAAGGCTAATTCTCGATCTTCAATAGTATGTCCACCCACGAGAGAAACCTGCGCTGCATTTAATACAAAGATCGCCCCAGAAAGAAGCTGATATAATGTTTCTTCAACTTTCTTTGCTGTTCCAAAAGGAATATTAACCATTGCTAAAGCGCTTTTTGGAGTTGCCCCCATAGCAAACAAATCATTTAAACTATGATGGGTCGCAATTTGACCAAAAATAAAAGGATCGCTGACTAAACTGCGAAAATGATCGATAGTTTGAACGAGATATTGATGGTCTGGACTGCGGAGAATCGCCGCATCATCGGGAGTATTTAAACCGATAATAATATCAGAGTTTTGTGGAATTTCTAAGCGATTTAAGACTCGTTTTAGCGTTGTTTCTCCCACCTTCGATCCGCAGCCTCCACAATACATCGTTGGCAGATCTGAAGGTATAGAGATTTTGTCTTGAATTTCTCTATTTTGAGAAGAAGACATGGGAGGTAAGCGATCGAAACGATTCATAAATTCGCGATCGATCCAATCTTTCCAATGCCATAATAAAGGAGATTGTAATCCCCAAAAAGAACGAGAGGCGATCGCGCTTTTATCTCCCGTACCAATTAAAGCTAAATATTGTTTTTGAGGAATAAAGGATTTTAAGGGGCGATCGAGGATAATATTGCGTAAATTTTCAGATAAAGGCTTTCCTTGACGAACCGCAAAAACCCCTGCTTTGGGACGAGGATGATTCTTCATTGTCGCAATATCTCCCGTCGCAAAGATATGAGAATGAGAGATAGATTGAAGCGTATCTTCAACCAAAATAAAACCGCGAGAATCCGTCACTAATCCCGATTCTTGAATCCAAGCAGGTGCTGATGCTTGGGTTGTCCAAAAAATATAATCATATTCTCTCATTAAACCAGACTCGCAAATAATGCGATCGCGTTGAATTTCCGAAACTGTTTCCGATAAATGCAACTCTACATTGCGATTTTTCAAAATTTGTGTCAATCGCTTGCTAACCCAAGTATTATGACCCGTCATTAAACGTCTACCGCGATGAAAAAGAAGAAACTTAAGATTATTTAACGGATATTGCGATCGCCTAAAAATATTCTCTAATTTTGCTTGTACATTTAACATTAATTCAACACCTCCCGCACCCCCTCCCACGATAGCAAGAGTATGGGTTTTATGCGGACTTGCTTGGATTTCGCCTACAATTGTTTCCCATTGTTTTAAAAAGCGAGGAACGGGTTTAACGGGAATTGCATACTCTGCGGCACCGACAACAGCATTTTTAACAGGAGTGCTACCAATATCAATAGATAAGTAATCAAAGGCAATGGGAGGATGTTTCTGGCAAATTACTTTATTATTTTTTAGATCTAGTCCGATCGCGCGATCGTGGTATAATTGAACATTGGCAAAACGAGAAAGACGCTGTAAATCGATATGGCTTTCATCATAAGTATAAAATCCAGCGATATGACCGGGAAGCATTCCCGAATAGGGAGTATGTAACGCATCAGAAATCAGCGTAATTCTCAATCCAGCGATAGGATTCATGGCAAACAACTTCAAGGCGATCGCATGGCTGTGTCCTCCACCAATCAGCACTAAATCTGTTACAATTGGATAATCATCAATCATTTTTATCTCTCTTGTTTCTCGTTTCCCCGTATCAACTATTATGTCATCTTTTAATTGATTTATTTGCTTTCTAACCAAAATGAAAAATTTAATCATTGCTGGATATTTATTGACTGCTTTATCTCCCCTAGAAAGTAGTTCAACAATACTAAATAATATTTCGCAGAAAATAAGCGATCGCCCGACTCCTACAATCTCCCAAATTAGTGCAGAAGAAGAGTGGAATTTGAAACTTGAGCAAGGATGGGATTTAATGGAACGAGAATCCCTAGGAGAATGGTTAAAATTAGGTCTTTCCGAAACAGAGATATTAACTCAACTAGGTACACCCTCCGAGAAAAAAGAAGATATATTTTGGGGGGCGATCGGGATGTATGTTCAGAAGTGGGAATATGGCGATCGCGGTATTCGTTTACAAATGCAATCCGAACAACCTGGCGAACCCAAACAAGTATTATCTATTGTTATAACCGAACCCTGCGAACTAAAAACCAATGCTGGAATTGGTATCGGTAGCAGCAAAGAAGAAGTAGTGCAAGCATATCGTCATTATCAAGACCCTTATAGTCATCCTGAGAGTGAATCCTTCGTAGCTGGAACCGCTTATGGTGGACTCATATTTTCCTTTGAAAACAATAGAGTCAAGGAGATATTTATCGGCGTTGCTGCCCCTTAAAGAAGGATATAATTTTGAGGGGCTGATTTTCCCCAAAATATTAATTTTTGTAATAAAATTGGTTCGGGGTGCATAAAAATCTCCTTTTTTACCCGAAGAAGGAAGGAAGGATTAAACTAGAATCGGAAGCGATCGCGTAAGTCAACGCAAGGGAAAAAAAATGAAACAACGGCGATTTTTGGCATGGTTTGTCTTGGGATTGTGTTTATGCTGGGGACTGGTGGCGATCGCACCCATATCGCCTATAATCGCAAGTCCTCCCCAACAGATTACCCCCAAAGCCTCGCAAAAATTTGCGGAGATTATCGAGGATACACGACCCTCTCAAGGACTATTCACCCTCTACCAAGGTAGCCGCAAACTTTATCTTGAAGTGCGTCCCGACCAACTTAACAAAAATTATCTTTTTACCGCTACCCTTGCAAGCGGTTTGGGAGAAGGTTCTTTAATTAATGGTTTGCAACAAGATAGTTTTCTCTTTCGCTTCCAAAAAGTTGAGAATAAACTCCATTTTGTCCTTCCCAACTTGAATTTTCGCGCCGATCCTAACGATCCTCAACAGCGCAATCTCGATCGCGATTTTAGCGATTCTGTTCTTTATGCACTACCCATCAAAAGTATCGATCCCGAAACCAAAAGCATTCTCGTCGATCTTAAAGATTTGTTACTAGGAGAGGAAGATTTAGCAGGATTAGCTCAACTTTTTGGCAATTTTTATAGTTTAGATGGGAATAAATCTTATTTTGAAAGTAGTAAGGTTTTTCCTGGAAATATGGAAATTCAAGTTGTGTATGGATTTACTGCCCTTCCAGGTCGCAGACCCCCTTATATTGCTTCTCTTCCCGACAGTCGCGCTTTCAATCTTGCCGTTCATTATAGCATCGCAGAAATCCCCACAAACAATGGGTATGTTCCCCGTTTAGCAGACGATCGCGTTGGTTATTTCCTCACCGCTTATAAAGATATATCTGACAATACTTCTAAAGAAGGCTTTGTGCGTTATATTCATCGCTGGCACCTCGAACCTAGCGACCCCAATGCGACTCTTTCTCCACCCAAAGAACCGATTATATTCTGGATTGAAAATACCGTTCCTGCTGAATATCGTAACGCCATTCGCGAAGGGGTTTTAAGTTGGAATAAAGCCTTTGAATCTGCCGGATTTCAAGATGCAATTCAAGTGCGGCAAATGGGCGATCGCGCAACATGGGATCCCGAAGATATTCGTTATAATGTCATCCGTTGGTCGAGTACCGCAGGAGGAGGAGTAAATGGGATCGGTCCCGTTCAAGTTAATCCCTTAACTGGGGAAATTCTCGCTTCTGATATTGTGATTAATGCCGATGTAGTTCGCCGTAAAGTCGAACAATACGAGAATTTTACAGGATTAAATCAATTGGGCGCGATCGCCTCTATTTGCCCAGAAGAATTAGTTCTTCCTTTGACCTCAGAAACCGAACCCGAAGCAGAATCTTTCCTCAGTATTTTATTAGCAAATCAACCCGCAGATCGAACCCAAGAAATTTGTTTTAATTCCGGCGCACAAGAACAGTTAGAAATGGGGAATTTAGCCATTTCTCTGCTGCAAAATACCGTTCCATCTCCCGAACAACGTGCAGAGTATATTAATCAATATTTGCACTCTTTAGTCGCCCACGAAATCGGTCATGGGTTGGGACTGCGCCATAATTTTCATGGGTCTACACTGCTCAAACCAGAAGAACTGCACAATCGTGAAATTACCCGCACCAAAGGTTTAGTGAGTTCGGTGATGGATTATGCGGGAGTCAATTTAGCCCCCGATGGGGTACAACAGGGAGACTATTTTCCCCTGGTGGTGGGTCCTTACGATCGCTGGGCGATCGCCTACGGTTATAAGCCCAGTGGTGCTTTGATCCCCGTCTCAGAACGACGTTTCCTCGAAGAAATTGCCCGTAAATCTCCCCAACCAGAACTCGCTTATGCCACAGATGAAGATGTTCGCGGACTACAAGACCCCAACGTGAATCGCTGGGATTTAAGTGCCGATGTTCTGCTCCATTCTCGATCGCAAATGGACAATGCTTTAAAAATGTGGGATAAACTACAAAAACGCTATCCCGTCCAAGGCGATCGCTATAGCGAGATGCGAGAGAAATTTAATGAGGTACTGAATTACTATTTTCGTCAAGCGCGGTTCGTCACCAATTATATCGGCGGGCGTTCTTTTAATCGCGATCGCCCCGGTTTTTCCCAGGGACGTTTACCTTTTGAACAAGTCCCCCTAGAAAAACAGCGAGAAGCCTTGCAAATTTTGCAAGAGTATGTATTCGCTAAAGATGCCTTGGTCTTTCCTCCAGAATTGCTCAATCAACTCGCTTCCTCTCGTTGGAGTCATTGGGGACATCCTGCTAATTCAAACATCGATTATCCCATTCACGATTATATTCTCTTCTTCCAAGGTCGAATCTTGCGATCGCTTCTCTCGGAAGAGCGTCTGAGTAACTTAAGAGATTTGGAATTAAAGACAGGTGAGAATGAGGCTTTAACCCTACCGGAGTTATATGATACCCTAGCGGCGGGAATTTGGTCGGAAATTCTAGACCCCAAGACGGCGATGGATATCTCTAGCGTGCGACGTTCTTTGCAACGGGAACATCTTAATATTCTTATCGCAATGGTTCTCGGTCGCACGCAAGTTCCTGAAGATGCCAGAACTTTAGCGTGGTATCAATTGCGTCAGTTAAGCGATCGCCTGGATGCGGCCATCGATCGCAATTTAGAGACGTATACGCGGGCGCATTTGGAAGAGACCCGCGATCGCATTGCCAAAACCCTTGATGCACGCTATCAACGAGACTCTTAACCCTCAACCCGCATCAACAAAGCGACGGTGTAAGCTGCAATACCTTTTTCTTGTCCCACCGCATCTAATTTTTCATTCGTTGTCGCTTTGATGCTAATGCGATCGCCAGCAATATTAAGAGTTTTTGCTAAGGTTTCGCGCATCTGGGTTAAATGGGGCTTTAACTTAGGACGTTCGGCGATAACCGTCGCATCAATATTACCAATTTGCCAACCTTTGGAGAGAATTAATTGATTGACCTCCGCCAATAAAAGCAAACTATCTGCCCCTTTCCATTGGGGATCGGAAGGGGGAAAATAATGACCGATATCTCCCAAAGCTAATGCCCCCAACATAGCATCCATAATCGCATGAGTCAGCGCGTCAGCGTCGCTGTGTCCCAGTAAACCAACTTCGTGAGGAATTTCTACTCCTCCTAAAATCAAAGCCCTTCCGGGGGCAAGTTGGTGGATATCGTAACCATTACCAATACGAATATTCATGTTGTTAACGAACTTGTGAAAAGAAAGCGATCGCGACTCGTTTAAAGATTATTCATTGTTACTTTCCCGAGGAGAATTTAAGGAATTCAGACTCTCTTGAAAGTCTTCAATTGAATCAACCTGAATTCCTTGGCGTAATAGCGAGGTTAGAATTGCATCATCTTGAATGGTATCAAGTATTTCTACCAATTCATCAGGGAGAGTTTCAAAGCGTATGTGCAATACTTCTAGAATGGCTTCCCTGCTTTTTTGGAGAATACCTTCTTCTCGACCTTCTTCTCGACCTTCCTCTCGACCTTCCTCTCGACCTTCTTTTAAACCTTCTTTTAAACCTTCTATTTTTGGCGGAAGATTGGGATTAATAATCGTTAAATCCTCAATGGTGGGATTGCCATCATAAACTAAAGCATTGAGGAAACTAATTAAAATCTCCCGGCTTTTATCTGAGCCAAATATTTTCTTGAAGGCGTAATAAGTTTTGGGGTTGATAAATCTCATGGGAGGTTTTTCTTGTGGCGATCGCCTTTACTTTAGGGTCTTTTTTCCCTTATCGCCTATTCTTCGCCTCCTTCACTATCACCGCTATCGATAGGACGACAAGCGCGATCGCTGCCAGGGGAAGAATCTTCATTTTCTTCTCCCGCTACGACTTCCTCATCTTCCCCCTCTTCAGAGGTCTTGTTTTCCTGTTCTTCCTTGTCTTGTTGAGTCAATTCATCTTCGGGAGTAGACAGACAACCCCGTGCAAAAAGGATGTCTTCTTCTCGGATTTCTAGAGAATCAAACTCTTGTTCTATCTCCGAGAGGAAACTAAAATCAGTGGCGGCGACGGCGGCGACATTATTCGTAATCTTAAAGGTCAAGGTCTCCAAACCCGAAGAACCCGCCAAAATCTGGAAATCCCCTGTTGCGGCTGTGAGATTGAAGAAATTCAGGGCAATACCACTGGCATCGGTGATGATGCTAGTACCGTTAGAGAACGAACCCGTGACATCTCCAATGGTGCTAAAATCAACGGTTGCGCCGACACTGGGAGCGAGATTAAATACTTTTTCCACCACCTTCACACTCACATCAAGGGTAGAAGGAAAACTGCTAATGGTTTGGTTTTGCTGTCCAATAGGGACAATTTCTGTACCTTGCCACTCAAACGCCCCTATATCCACCGTACCATCCACAATACGCACACCGGGTGCGCCTCGTTGGTCGGTGGTTAAACCTGCGGCTAAGGCGTTACTGCCAGCATTGAGGGCGGAACTGGTGAGAGCCAGAGCGTGGGTTTGGGTGGGTCCGCCGTAGTTTCCCAGAGGCAGCAGTTGCGGGTCAACGCCGATGATGTTACCACTCACGCCATTGGTGGGAATTCCCGTAATTGTTCCACCACCCGCTATACCGATCGGGCTGAAGATCAGGCTATTGCTGACCGTGAAGGCGTGATTACTGAGCGGAACCGTAATGCCGATGTCCGGAGACGCATTGCCAACGGTATTGACGTTATTGGCAATAATACTGTTGTTGATCGTGTGGGTTTGGTTGGTGCCGAACAAACCTATCCCACCCCCCTTGGTTACAGATGTATTAAAGGCGACCGTGGAATTGGTCAGCGTCACGCCTCCACCGCTAAAAATCCCGCCGCCGTAGGAGACACCCGCAGACTTACCTGAAACCGTGGCATTGGTCAGC
>NZ_JAYGHV010000320.1:0-8366 GCF_034932145.1 Spirulina sp. 06S082
ATAGCGCCGCCGGTTCCCAAAGGTTCAGATTCTTGAGAATAAACAATTTCTAAATTCCACTGACGACCATCTCCAAAGTAAGATTGGATTTGTTCTCCCAGATAACCCGTGCTGAAAATCACGCGTTCGATCCCTTCTTGATAGAGTTCTAAAAGAATCCATTCTAAAAAGGGTTTTTCTCCAACCAAAGCCATTGGTTTGGGGCGATCGCTAACAACAGATCTGAGACGAGAGCCAAACCCCCCCGCTAATACGACTGCTTCTAAATCCATTATTTTTTGGTCAGTAACGAAGTTATTTTACTGGAAATAATTGTATAAATCTGGATCAGTTTACCAACAACCTTGCGTTTGAAATTATAAATTTCAATTAGCTTATCTAAATCCGATTGCTTCTGAGCGGTAAAGGAAACTGAATAATCTTGATTTTGCACTCGTTCGAGACTAAAATCTCCCTCTCCTAGAGGAATTGCATAAAACTTATCTCCAGTTTCTAAAATATTAAATCCTTTATAGCGTTCGGCAATAACTTCAACATCTCGACTGTCACTGACAAGTCGTTCTGCTGTAAAGTTACTAATTTCCTCGTAATCAACATTGTTGGCATTAATGCAAAATTTAAAGTAGTCGCAAGAGTCGCACTGTTTGGGATTTTCGATGAGTTTGGATATGGTTCGGTTGCGTTCTTCTGCATTCCAGAGGTCATTAAATGTGTTTTCATAGAGATTGCCAACTTTGATGAGTTGGCAGATATAGACATTCGCATCGTAGTCAATTCTGGCGATTGTGAAAGGGGAACGACAGTCTTTATGAGGAATAGGAGACTCTCCATATCCATGACGAGAATATAATGAAGTGGTTTCAATAGAATCAATATTCTTGTTTGACGTGATGAGGCTGGGTTCTACAAAATGATTGGCATATTTTTCTCTGATTTCGGGCTTAGAATAATAGGGAGATGACAGACTAATTTTCAAATCATTTTTGACAACATAATCGGCGGCAGTTTCTAGCGCTTTCTCAAATTCATCCCTTACGGGAAGAAGCGTATTTTCTACAAAGAATTCATGTTTTTCTCGCGAGACCATGCCAATAAGACCCAAGATATCAACACCTAGAGATTCCCATAAATCAATCGCGGGAATAATTTCATCCATATTATATTGACAAACTGTAAAATTAACGATAAACGTCGTTCCCGAATTCTTAAATCGCTCGATAAACTTTTTAATATTAGAGACGACATTTTCGTATCGCGATCGCTGACGAATGTATTCATATTTTTCTTTACTTGCCCCATCAAAGGAAAAATGAACGACACTAAGTTTGGAATCGTAGAGATTATCTAATTTATCTAAAGATAAGTTAAAAGCATTAGTGACAAAACTAATACGAGCATTTTGTTCATTAAGACGACCAATCAGTTTGTTAAAAGATGGGTGCATTGTCGGTTCAAACAACGAACCCAAAGAAATATCTTTATCTCGGACAAATTCCCAGTTGATGCGATCGACATCTAAAAATCTTGGTGTTGTGTCTTTCATATAGGTAACATGACACATCTGACAACGAAGATTACAACCTCGAGCGGGTTCTATTTCAATCAATAAGGGTTTGCTAGAAGTCGTAAGATCGGCTTGTGAGAGGAGTGTACTGTTCATATTTTTCTCGAAAATATAAGATAGGATAGACAACAAGAGGGAACATTTTCTGGATGCAATCGCTGACTTCCACTGGAGGATGAGAGTTCAACTAGGCACAATACAATAGTTTGATTCTAAGCCAATTATTACAACATTAAGCCAATAGTTCGCTTCCTTGAGATTGTAGCTGCCAGTATCGAGCATATAACCCATCTAAAGCCAGTAGTTCTCGATGATTTCCTCGCTCTATAATACATCCACGCTCAAGAACAATAATTTCATCAGCATTGACAATGGTAGAAAGACGGTGAGCGATAATTAATGCCGTGCGATCGCGCTTGAATTTCCCTAATGCTTCTTGCAGCAAACGTTCTGATTGGCTATCTAAAGCGCTGGTGGCTTCATCCAAAATCAATACTTCAGGTTGTTTGAGAATCGCACGAGCTAAAGCAATTCTCTGACGTTGACCTCCTGATAAACGATAACCTCGTTCTCCAACTATTGTGTTGTAACCCAAAGGAAGATTGCTGATAAATTCGTGAGCCTGAGCTTGTTTTGCGGCTTCGATCGCTCGTTCTTCCAAAATTTCTTGCATCCCGTAGGCAATATTTTCTACAATGCTTGTGTTAAAGATAAATGTATCTTGACTGACTACGCCTAAACGCGATCGCCAGCTTGAGGGACTGTATTCTCGTAAATTATAACCATCTACTAAAATCGCACCTGCCGTTACATCGTAAAGCCCCACTAAAAGATCGGCGATTGAAGATTTTCCCGCTCCTGATGAGCCGACTAATGCTACGATTTTACCTTTATCGATACGAAAAGATAAATCTTTTAAGGCAAAATCTTTTCCTCCTTGATATTGGAGAGAAACGCGATCGAAAATAATCTCTTTTTGTAAACCTAAAAATTCTTGTCCTTCAAAGCAAGAAAACTCTTTATCTCTCGTGTCTAAAATTTTATTTAAGCGGGTCATCTGACCAAAACTATTAGCCAAAAGATTTAAAGTTCTAATGACTCTTTGTGTTTGATTTGCCATCCGATTAAAAGCAGTGACAAATGTTAGTAGTGCAGGAACGAGAATTCTTGTTGACTGACCGAGAATGCCAAATCCACCAATCAGTAAACCGCTCACGACTATTATAATTAAAGTATTGCCTAATGGAGCGCCGATCGCGCTTAAACGATTGCTTTTTCTGTGGACGGGAATAATTTTCTTTCGCAACAATCTAACTTTTTCGATTGTTGATTGCTGCTTACCAAGAGTATGAATAAGCCTCAAACCTTGAATACTTTCAGTGGTTTCTTGGGCAACTTCAACGCCAATATTGGTTTTTTCTAGGGATAATTGTCTGAAGCGAGGTGCGAGATACCTTTGTAATCCCAATAAAATTGCAGATAGTATAATTGCAAATAGTGAGAGTGCGGGAGAAATCCAGATAATAACAACGATATAAGCCAGAAACATCAACAAATTAATCAAAAAATCTTGCCATAAGCGAATTTGATCTTGAACGATTTCTGCACCACTGAGATAGGCTACCAGATCGCCAACTTTATAACGACTGGCACAAGGAAAAGATAAGCGCAGGATAATATCAAAGAGGCGATCGCTGACCTGTTCGCTTATATTCACTGTCAACTCATTAGCCCAGATTGCCGATAGGTACTGTAATAGACTTTTCAGTATTTGCACGGTCATTGCCAGCAGTACCAAAAAAATAAAAGTTTGACCGGAATTTAAGCGCCCCAACACACTTTCTATGAGAGGATTGGCAATAATGGGGTTGTCGATACGACTTAGGGTGATATCACCGACTAAGACTCCAAGAGCTAAATAAATGACACCAAAAGTTCCCGCTTCTAGGGCAGAGGCTAATAAGTTACCATGAAAAGCCAAAACGAGATATTTGCGATTGTGATTGGCGATCGCCAAGACTAATTGGTAAGCTGGACTGCCAATTTGTTCGGGAAAATATTGACGCGACTCTTTAATTCGATTCAGTATTTTCTTAAACAATATGATTATTCCTCAGTCTTGACATTCATTCACTTTTAAAGAGAAGCCCAAATTATTTTTGTGGAACTAAATGTTCACTATCTGTAAAACTAACAAGAACATCGTGTAAAATTTCTTCCAAAATTTTGGTGGGTTGCCAATTAACATATTGCTGAATTTTCGTATTGTCGGGAACGCGACGCTGCATATCTTCAAATCCTGGTGCATACGCTTGTCCATAAGGCACAAAGTCAATATCCGATTGACTTTCTTTGTTCTTTTGTCTCGTCAATGTAATCACTTTTCGTGCTAATTCTACAATACTAATTTCTTCTGTCGATCCTACGTTAAAGACTTCGCCGATCGCCTCGTTACATTCTGCTAACTTTAGCAATGCTTTTACTGCATCACTAACATGAAGAAAACAGCGACTCTGTTTACCATCCCCATAAACGCTCAAATTTTCTCCTTTTAAGGCTTGCTGTACAAAGCGAGGAATGACCATTCCATATTGTCCGGTTTGCCTTGGTCCAACGGTGTTAAATAAACGAGCAATCACCACAGGTAATCCTTTCTCGTGATAATATGCTAGTGCTAAAAATTCGTCTACCATTTTGGTCGCCGCATAAGACCAGCGCGATCGACAGGTTGGCCCTAACACAACATCATCATCTTCAGTGAAAGGGACTTTATTGCCTTTTCCATACACTTCAGAAGTTGAAGCAATTACTGTTTTCACTCGATAACGAATCGCAGCTTGGAGGACTGATTCCATGCCCATCACGTTAGTTTCAATGGTATGAACGGGCTGTTCGACAATCAATTTGACCCCAACCGCAGCCGCAAGGTGAATGGCAACATCGGCTTCTGACATCAACCTATCTAATACCACATCATCAGCGATACTGGCATAAGCAAAGTGAAAGTTAGGATGGTCGAGAAGGTGGCTAATGTTAGCTAAACTTCCTGTTGAAAGATTGTCAATGACTAAAACGCGATATCCCTGTTGGATTAGCGTCTCGGATATGTGAGAGCCAATAAAGCCCGCTCCTCCTGTAATGAGGTAGGTTTTAGGCTTGGAAAACAATTGGGACGATACCATTCAGTTTTAAGATTTCTTAACCTTTTGCTTAGTTTGACTAAATTTGTGCAGAATGTCAACTAGCGGAACAATCTTGGGTTCAGGCTTGGTCTCAAGTCAATTTAACGGCAAAATACTTACAATTTGAAATTGAATGCGTTGCTGATGCAGAAATAATCTTGCAAATCTTGAAAGAAATTGTTTCCCGATACACTACATAAAACGAAAATCTTTCACGCCTCCAAAATTCAGCATTCGCGAATTTCGTCGCGTAAACTCGCTGACGGAGACATTACCTTGAGGATCGATAACGCCGACAGCCTGTTGCCATAATTCTTGGGGGACAGGAGAAACTTTATACTGGCGATCGCCGACTCGATGGACGTGATACCAATCAACGGTTTCACAATGAGGACACCAAAACGCCTCTAACCATTCTCCTGTCACGGTAATTGAGCCTTGTTGAGCCACTAACATTAAAGCCGATCGCCGACTCAGCCCCCGGTTTTGCAACTGTTGCGCTGAGTCAACGTACAAAGAATGTTTCTGACTGACACTATCCAAATAACAGCCATGAATTGGACAGTAAATTGCTCTGCGTTTGGATCGCTTCCGATTTCGCGCACACCTTTTCTGCACTTCGACCTCCACTAGGAACTACTTTTCAATGAAAAATTTTAATGAGCAATTGTTCCCAACTACCTCTTTTTTCATTAAGTCATAGAAGGCTGCGCTGAAGAGACTGAGATCGTGAAGACCATCGAAGTCCACTTCTTCCCCGTGCCAGACGAAACATAATTAAGCCCAGCAAGGGAGATAAATATTTGTGAATCATTACCAAGCATCCACTCTACAACAAAGGGTGATTTTTGTACAAGGGATAGATCGCGCAATCGCCAAATCAAATAGCCCAAGGTCAACGAAGACCCCTTCAGAGGCAACAAATTTTGTCCGGAGGGAGTCTGTTATGCCAGTATTAAAACGAAGAGTCTTAATCTCATTCCTCACCCGAAACAAACTATGTTAGAAAATTTATCTCATTTCTTTTGGCGCAAGAAGAAACGTTGGTTATACGGTTTACTGAGTGTGGTCACGGCTTTCAGTTTGTGGGTGGGAACCCCCCAAGCGAGTTACGCAATTTCTTGGATTGAATTAATCCTGCGGGGCGCTCAAATTTTACAATTGTCCAATATTTCTGATAAACAGGAAGTTTCCCTCGGTAAACAAATCAACGAACAGATTACAGTGCAGTTGGCACGGAAGGGAACTCCCATTGTTAGAGATCCCGCTTTAAATAATTATGTCGAACAAATTGGCAAACGCTTAGTTCCTCATAGCGATCGCCCCAATATTCCCTATACTTTCCAAGTGGTTAACGATCCGGGGGTGAATGCTTTTGCGACGATGGGGGGCTTTGTCTATGTAAACTTGGGCTTGATGGCTTTAGCCAGCAATGAAGCGGAATTGGCGAGTGTGATTAGTCACGAAATCGGTCATATTACGGGTCGCCATGCTATCAAACAGATGAAGGAACAAGCTATTACCCAAGGTATTTTATCGGCGGCGGGGTTAGATAGTTCTCAAGCGGTACAAATTGGCGTACAGTTGGCGCTGAGTCTGCCCAATAGCCGGGGAGATGAACTGGAATCAGATAGTACGGGTTTGCAAACTCTACGGGAAGCAGGATATGCCCCTGGAGCAATGGTATCTTTCATGACGAAATTGGGACAACAAGGAGGCTCAAGAGTACCTCCCATTCTCAGTACCCATCCTGCTACTGGCGATCGCGTGCGAATCTTGCAGAATATGATAGGGGAAAATCCTCCCCAACCTAATGAAGTTGGCGGGATGGACAACCGTTCCTACGAAAACTTCATGAATCGTTATATTTGATGCGTAATTGGTAAGCAGTAATTGCTCAAAGTTTCTGTAATAACCGTCGAGGCATAATTCTCGACGGTTTAATATCGATCGCCGCTTCTTCTAAGTCTAAGGAACGGAGGCGTTGTTGGCGAGTGTTGACTTGATAAACTCGTTTATTTAACATATCAACTCCTGTTAACCAACCGCTTTGACGGTGATATGCCCCTGTATCGATATCCAGCCAACCGGATCCCCGCGCGAGTTTCCCTGGCATAACTCCAGGAATGGTAAAAGTAATGGTGTGTCCGACAATGATTAATTTATCGGCAAAAAAGGGCTGACAACTGCTATGGAATTCGTCGCGAATCCAGCAAAATTGTTCTGAGGTTTGTTCCTCTAAGGGTAAACGGGGATCGACTCCCGCATGAACTAACCAAATATCCCCTAAATCTAAATAACTGGGCAGATTTCTGAACCAGGTGAGATGTTCTGGGGGAATCCCTTTCTCACCATAGCTTTTGAGGGTTGCATGACCTCCACTATAAAGCCAAGATTGGCGAAAATGTTCGGGAATTTCGCGCTCTACCATGACATCAACTAGCTTTTGTTCATGATTGCCGAGGATGCACTCGTAGGAACTGTTCATGACAAAATCGACCACTTGGGCGCTTTTGGGTCCTCGATCCACTAAATCTCCAACAAAATAAACGAGATCTTCTTGTCCTGGCGCGATCGCGTCCAGTAAGATCATGAGTGCGTCGTAGTGGCCGTGGACATCCCCAATAAAAATTCGACGGGTCATTTTGTTTTCTTTCTGAACTTCCATAGAGTTAAGTGGCTGGTTAACTTCTCGCCATCTCCTCAGAGAAAATCCACGAAAAGTTGTACGGATAATCTACTCAAAATCGAAATGATAGGCTAAATCTTTCTTTGCGAGTATCTTTATCATAGCGGCGGTCAACGAGATAAAATCTTAAAATTCCGGCAAGTATTTTATTTTACCTTCTTTTTCCCCCAAAGCGATCGGTAAATCGGCTACACTGACCAGAGGAAAACGTGCCTTTTGTAAGCATCATGTCTGATTTTTCCTCAACGAAGATAAAAATTCTCCAGCAACCTACTCGTTTTGAATGGGTGGAGCAGGCGATCGCCAATCTCGATACAATTCTTTTAGATCATTCCCACTGCGAGCGTAAAGCTGCGTCTATGGCGCTTAATATTATGTTTCGCTATCCTTCTTGGACGGTTTTAGTGCGAAAATTAACGGCGATCGCGAGGGAGGAATTGGAGCATTTCGAGCAGGTTAATCAGTGGCTAGAACGCCGTCAGGTTGCTCTTGCGCCTTTAAATGCTCCTCCTTATGGTAAACGATTAAAAGCGCTCTTGCGTCACCAGGAACCCGATCGCGGTTTGGATTTTTTGTTGATTTCTAGCCTAATTGAAGCACGTTCTCACGAGCGTTTGGGCTTATTAGGGGA
Organism: Spirulina sp. 06S082; assembly: GCF_034932145.1. Classification (NCBI taxonomy): domain Bacteria; kingdom Bacillati; phylum Cyanobacteriota; class Cyanophyceae; order Spirulinales; family Spirulinaceae; genus Spirulina; species Spirulina sp. 06S082. Next base: position 8,067 of record NZ_JAYGHV010000320.1, read on the forward strand.
ATATTGTCCGGATCGAGAACTGGCGGCATTTTATCGCGGTTTAATGGCTTCAGAGGCACGTCACTACGGCGTTTATTGGCTGTTAGCGGATACCTATTTCGATCGCGATATCGTACAATCTCGTTTAGAGGAGCTTGCTATTGCTGAAAGTGAGATACTTTCGACACTCCATCCCGAGCCGAGAATTCATAGTTGAAAGGGATTAGGATATTAAGATAATGCGGCAATTTTATCGGGATTTTTTGATTCGAGATTGGCAAGTTGGCGATCGCACTGCTGCTTCTAATCTCATTCGCGGTG
>NZ_JAYGHV010000321.1:0-7825 GCF_034932145.1 Spirulina sp. 06S082
GATGAGCTTGGGGATTTTTGTCGGTGCGTTGTTGAAGTTCTGGGACTAAGGTGGGATCGAAAAGGGGATCTTCTGCATCATAAACAAGCAAATAAGGAAGATCGATTTTGTCTAGGAGATAAAGACCACTTGTTTGATAATAATAATCTTCAACCGTTGCAAAACCATAATAATCAATCACCATTTCGCGATCGAAGGCGCGAATCGAATCAACTCGCTCGATCGCCTCAGATTTAGTGCTTTCCGGAAAGCGATCGCCTCGCAGTTTTGCCGCTTGGTACAATTCCCTCGCTAATATTCCCTCAATAATCCGACCAATGGGCGTTTGCACGAGATGGGTCAAAGAACGATTGGATTCTAAATTAGGGGATAAAACGGCAGCAGTCTGAATATAAGGACACTTTTCCTCCCGTGCTGCTTTTAAGCCCCACAAGGAAAGTTGTCCCCCCAAAGAAAAGCCCGTCAGAGCAACATGAGGAGGACACCCCAACTGCACCAACTGTTCCGCTAGTTTTACCAAATCAAAGCCCTCATGCCAACCATCAGAAGAGGGAACTGGGGACAATTCCCCACTTTTACCATGCGATCGCCAATCGTAAACTAATACCGCCCAACCCCGCCCATAAGCCTTACGAGCCAGAGTCCTAGCATACCAAGCCGTCTCCAAGTCCCCCGTAATGCCATAGGTAATAATCATCGTTCCTTTGGCCCCAGGGGGACAACTCCACAACCCCCATAAAGGAACATCGCGAAAACCTGAAAAACAATGCTCTTGCCAAGGAATAGCAGGGAATTTCGCGAGCCACGGCGATCGCTCCTTCTGTCTTTGCCAAATCTCCCCATAAAAATAACTGGCAAAGATAGTTTGTACTAGGCTATTTCTTAAATACCAAGGTGGCTGATAGGGGATTGTCAATTTCATGGTCAGGTACTCTCCAAAGTCTTGAGCTAAAAAATCAGCAAATAACTTTACTAATTTCTGAAACAAAGGGAAAAAAATCGCGATCGCCGTGAAAGGGTATCGGAAATTCCCTCTTATACTTATAATCAATACAGAAAACTTTACTTTCTGCTTGCAGTTCTTATTAAACCGCAACAGATTGTAAAATTAACCTATAACTCTAGTTCTCTAGCCATGCCTCGAATACTGGTCATTGACGACGATCCCGCAATTTCAGAATTGGTGTCCATCAACTTAGAGATGGCTGGATACGATGTGAATCTGGCTAGTGATGGCATAAAAGGTCAAGCCTTAGCAGTACAACTACAGCCAGACTTAATTATGCTGGATTTAATGCTCCCTAAAGTAGATGGCTTTACCGTATGCCAACGATTGCGCCGGGACGATCGTACCGCCGATATTCCCGTTCTCATGCTCACCGCACTGGATCAAACTGCTGATAAGGTGGGAGGCTTTAATGCCGGTGCAGATGATTATATGACCAAGCCTTTTGAACTTGAAGAGATGCTGGCTAGAGTTCGCGCCCTCCTACGACGCACCGATCGCATTCCCCAAGCCGCCAAACATTCAGAAATTCTCAGTTATGGACACCTAACTCTAATCCCCGAACGATTTGAAGCGAATTGGTTTGATAAAACCGTAAAATTAACCCATTTAGAATTTGAACTGCTGCACTGTTTATTGCAACGTCATGGTCAAACCGTTTCCCCCAGCGAAATTCTCAAGGAGGTTTGGGGCTACGATCCCGATGACGATATCGAAACCATTCGAGTCCATATTCGCCATTTGAGAACGAAACTAGAACCCGATCCTCGTCATCCTCAGTATATTAAAACTGTTTATGGAGCGGGATACTGTTTGGAGTTACCTGGAATCGAACGAGAAGAGATGGCAGAAAATTCGGCAACGGCTTAGATTTGAACAGGTAAAGTTGTTAATATATTGAGTCAGTATCCCCATTATCGAGATGGGGATTTTAAATAGGAGATTGAGAACATGGCAATAATGAGAGAAACAAAATCAAACATCGGTTCTATACTGAGAAAAGTTAGAGTGAGATTGGGATACCCCATCAACGAAAAGTTATTTCAAATCTGCGGCATCCAACGTTCGGGAAATCATGCGTTAATTAATTGGATAATTTCACAACAACCCTTAAAAACTTGTTTTATTAATGGGGTTTTTCCAGACCAAAACCCTTGGGAGCAAAACTGGGGAATATCCTATCGCAATTTTGATTACTGGCCGGGACATCGAGATCTTGCAGGTGCCCTTGTTTCTAAACAGTTATTGATTTGTTCTTACGAGAATTATGCGTTAGATAAAATCGATCGCCATCGAAGTCAACTTTTAGTAGATGTTGGTAAAAGTCAGGAAGTTTGTTCTGTGTTGATTTTGCGAGATCCTTATAATACCTTCGCAAGCTGGTTAAAAGCAGGTTGGGATGTGACCGCAGAAATTACTGAAATGTGGAAAGTCTATGCAAGAGAATTTATCGGTCAAACCTCTTATCTTCAGAATCAGACAGTAACAATTAATTTTAATACTTGGTTCGCTAGTCAGGAGTATCGTCGTCAACTTGCTCATGCTCTCAATCTAGAGTTTACCGATCGCGGTTTGGATATAATTACACATCATGGTGGTGGTAGTTCTTTTGATAAACAAAGTTTAGATGGTAATGCCAAACAAATGAACGTTCTCAGAAGATTTCAAGCATTTGTCGATAATCCTGTTTATCGCACAATCTTTCAAGACCAAGAAATTCAAGAATTATCAGAGAAAATTTTTGGTGAGATCGAAGGTACTAAAGTCCTTTGATTATTTATTGGAAAGATTAACTCCTTGTTTTTCATCAAAAAACGATAGTGTTTTCAGTAGTTCCAAAGCAGAAGCATAGGATTCTTCCAGTAATTCTTGGTTTTCTTCTGGGGTATCGGTAAGATCGTCTGTTACCAATTGTAGGGAACCTAACATGGTATTGAGTTGACTGCGAACTTGATAGGAAAGACGCGATCGCAATGTATGAGAAGCACGAATGGAAGCGCGAATGAGGGCTTCATTTGTCGGTAGAATAACCTCTTTTTTCTTTTTCTTATCCCCAAATTGTAGATTATAGAGTTTGGCATACTGACCGTCTAATTTGAGCAATTCGTCGTGATTGCCTACTTCAACAATTCTCCCACGTTCCATGACTACGATTTGATAAGCCCGTTGAATCGTAGAAAGACGATGAGCAATGACAATACTCGTGCGATCGCGGCACAATTCATCAATTGCCTCTTGAACTAATCGCTCAGATATGGTATCTAATGCACTGGTTGCTTCATCCAGAATTAAAATATCTGGATTTCTTAACAACCCTCGAGCAATGGCAATTCTCTGTCGTTGACCCCCCGAAAGCATAACTCCGCGATCGCCAATATTGGTGGCAAATTGTTTGGGCATTTCCATAATAAACTCATAGGCATTCGCTTGTTTGGCTGCGTTAATAATCTCTTCTTCTGTGGCATTTTCTCGCCCGTAAGCAATGTTATAACGAATCGTATTATTAAACAGAAAAGTATCTTGACTCACAACTCCTAGCGCGTTTCTCAAATCACAAAGTACAAATTCTTTCAAATCGATACCATCTAAGGTAATTCTTCCGGCTGTCGGATCGTAATACCGTGGCATCAAATCTACTAATGTTGATTTTCCGGCTCCAGAAGACCCCACCAAAGCTACAGTTTTCCCTTTAGGAATCCATAAATTAATATCTTTTAAAACCAATTCTGATTGTCCTGGATAAGCAAAATCAACCCCTTCAAAACGAATACCTTCTTGTAACATTTTGTAATTGCGATCGCCATTTGCCATCAATGGCTTATTATCTCTCTGTAAAAAATGAGCGACAATTTCCGCACTGGGAGCCACGTTGGAAAATTGGCTGCGATTATTGTTTAATTGACCGACAAAAGGAATTAAACGAAATAATGTCACCAAATAAATCAATAAAATAGTTGAAAGCGATTGAAGTTGTTGGGTTAAGAAATAGCGACCAAAAACAACAATAGCCAAAATTGTTATAATCCCCAAACACTCATTAAAAGGAGCAATGATCGCAAAATTAGCTTGAGAGCTTAAATCTGCTCGTTCGCGTTCTCTAACAAAACCTTCGAGTTGTTGATATTCTTCCTCTTCTGTGCTTGCTGTTTTAATTAAACGAATCCCTGCTAAAATTTCCATCAGCCTTTTTGTGTACTGACCGGATTTGTCAGAAAGAATCTGACCATAGCCCCTGGCACGATTAATTAAGTATTGATTGCTGAAAGTAACGCCAATTAATAAAATAGTTGAAATGCAGGTCAGTTGCCAAGATAATGTTAAGAGAATCCATAAGAAAACTAAGATTGTAATGGCATTAGTCAAGATTGCGATCGCAATTTTAATGGCTTGAGTTGTTCGTACCATCTCTTGATTAATTATATTAATCAAATCGCCGAGTTTGGTTTTACTATAAAAGTCTAAATCAACATCTAATAATAATTTAATTCCTGAGAGGCGCATTTCAATGGAGAGGGAGCGTAAAAAATAATTACTCGCAACCATAGTCAGGTAATTGGCTAAATTTTTTAAAATAATTGCCAGTAAAATTGCCCCGATCATGGCCACAAATTTAAAATCTCCAGGAAACCACTCGAAAAAAGACATTGTCTTGCGGAGGAGAGGGGGACCTTGTTCGATGAGTCCTGTATTTTGTCCTAAAAATCCTAATAAAAGAGGAACAATTAATGCTGTACTCACTCCATTAAAAAGCGCACTTGAAAATCCCAAAATAATTGTTAAACCCATTAATAGGGGATATTTCAAGGCAGAAGTCAGTAACAATCGGTTAGAAGTCATAGGGAATTGTTTGCCAACAAACGAATGAGAGAAAAAAATTGGTGGGACTGCAATCTCGATCGCTTAAGAGAGGCGATCGCCTTTAATGAAATAGCAGCAGCAAAATAGCGGCGATCGCATCAACACTATAATACTCTTGAGTAATGGGTAAAAGAAATTATTTCCTTCTTTGTCTTGCTTTCCCTTGCTCCATGATGCCATTCTGGGGTAAAAAGTAGATATGTACCAACTAGACACCCTCGAAACTTATCTCAAACAATACTTTGGTTACGATACCTTTCGACCAGGACAGCGCCAAATTATTGAAGAAGCCCTACAAGATCGGGATTTACTGGCCATTATGCCGACTGGAGGAGGGAAATCTCTTTGCTTTCAATTGCCAGCTTTACTCAAACCCGGTTTAACGGTTGTGGTTTCTCCCCTGATTGCCCTGATGCAAGATCAGGTAGATACCCTCTTGAATAATGGGATTGGGGCAACATTTCTTAATAGTAGCTTGGAACGAGAGGAAGTGCGATCGCGAGAACAAGAAATCTTGCAAGGCAGAATTAAACTCCTGTATATTGCCCCTGAGAGATTGTTGAGCGAGTCTTTTTTGCCTTTTTTGTCAGTCCTGCGATCGCGGGTGGGAATTTCCGCTTTTGCTGTCGATGAGGCACATTGCGTCTCTGCTTGGGGTCACGATTTTCGCCCAGAGTATCGTCAACTCAAACAACTGCGTCAACGCTATGCCAATATTCCGGTTTTAGCTTTTACCGCAACAGCAACTAAGCGCGTGCGGGAGGATATTTGCACACAACTTACTCTTAATAGTCCGAGTATTTATATTGCTAGTTTTAATCGTCCTAACTTATATTATGGAGTTAAGCGAAAAGAGCGTCAAAGTTACAATCAGCTTTTGAATGCAATTCGTCTGCAAAAAGGAGCATCGGGAATCGTTTATTGTTTGAGTCGTCGCAAGGTCGATGAAATTGCATTTCGACTGGAAAAGGATGGCATTTCTGCTCTTCCTTATCATGCCGGAATGGAGTCGGAAAAAAGAAGCAAAAATCAAAATCGTTTTATCCGCGATGACGTACAAGTAATTGTGGCAACTGTTGCTTTTGGCATGGGTATTAATAAACCTGATGTGCGTTTTGTTTTCCACTATGACTTACCGCGAAACTTAGAAGGATACTATCAAGAATCGGGACGGGCAGGACGAGATGGCGAACCTGCAAGCTGTATTCTCTTCTATAGTCCTGGAGATAAACCTCGCATTGATTATCTCATCGATCAGAAACCCGATGAGAACGAACAGCGCGTTGCTAGACAGCAATTAAACCAAATTGTAGACTATGTAGAAGGAACAGAATGTCGTCGCACGATTCAATTACGTTACTTTGGAGAACGATTTTCGGGTAACTGTGAAAACTGCGATAATTGCCGCAATCCACAACCGATTGAAGACTGGACTATTGAGGCACAAAAGTTTCTTTCTTGCGTGTATCGCTGTGGGGAAAAATTTGGTACGAACCATATTGTTGATGTATTGCGAGGATCGAATAAAAAACGAGTTTTAGATTATGGACATCATTTACTTTCAACTTACGGGATTGGGAAAGATAGAAGTGCAGATGAATGGAAACATTTAACGCGATCGCTGCTGCATCAAGGACTATTGGGGTCAACAACTGATGGTTATCGGGTTTTAAAGTTAAATAAAAAAAGTTGGGAAATTCTCAGAAAACAGCGATCGGTTAATATTGCTGTCCCTCAAAAAACGGCAGCGAAAACAGAATCTGAAGCAAATCCCCGGAAAATTGAAGCCGAATTACTCTTCGATCGCCTGCGCTTGTTGCGAAAAAACCTCGCGGATGCTCAATCCGTTCCCCCTTATGTGATTTTTGCCGACTCGAGTTTGCGGGTTATGGCACAACAACGCCCCCAAACCCGAGCCGATTTTGCCGAAATTCCTGGGGTTGGGGCGCAAAAATTAGACCGCTATGGCGATCGCTTTATCTCGGAAATTCGTGAGTTTTGCCAAGAACATAAACCACCCGTTCCCGTTGCTTCCGATACACAAATGATAACCTTGGGTTTATATCAACAAGGATTAAACTTAGAAGAAATCGCGAGGGAGCGTGGTTTGCGTCCCAGCACTATTTCTTCTCATTTAAGCGAATTAATCGAAATGCGATCGCCGATCGATGTCGATCGCCTCGTTCCCCCAGAACGACAAAAAACAATTATCGCTGCTATTGAAAAAGTCGGAGATAAGGCCTTAACTCCCATTCGAGACGCTTTGGGGGACGAGTACAGCTATGAAGAGATCCGTTTGGCGCGATCGCGCTGGCGCAGGGAAAATGAAGATGAGGAAGACCCTTTTTAAAGCAAAAGAGATGAAAATTTACACCTCACTCAAACTGCGCGCGAAAAGGTTTTAAGTTCTCGGGACGGTAATCCGATCGCCCTTGCCAGCGTTGCTTAACACTATTGTGAAAGATAGGATCGCGATCGCTTTTCTCAATATTGCGAGATATAATACCCGTGAACTGCCAAATGAATTTGCTAAATCCGGTTGCATCTCGCACAGTTGTAAAATTAATCAGGGGATCGACTTTGCTGCCATCTTCTATTTTGGTGAGGTCAAATTCAAGACCCAATTTAAAATCATTTTGTATGACATCGATCGCCCATAATAATGCCCCATTGGACAAACCGCGATAGGCCTTGGCCCCTCCACCCAAACAAACGTGGGTTCCTGGAAACCATTCTTTTCGCAGTTTTTGCCCGCTATTTTCTGGTTTTTGCTGCATCAATGTCGGTTGAAAAACTTTGCGATCTTCATCGATCGCCATTGCGTGGAAAGCGCGTTCAATGTTGACATACTCTCACCGCTAGAACGCTTTAGCGTTCTAGCGGGAGATTCTTGAACTCGCATTCAAGATTTCCTGCTTCACAGATTTTTGACTAGGCAAAGCCCCCGTCAGATCATCTCCA
>NZ_JAYGHV010000322.1:0-7774 GCF_034932145.1 Spirulina sp. 06S082
AGAACCGCAACTAACCATCGAGTATCTGGATTTACAAGAGCTTGATTTAGTCTTTGTAGAGCTAGATCGGGTATTTTACTCTTTTCATTCAGGTAAATCATTTCAACCAAAGAAATCGAAGCAATATAAATCTGACTAGCTGTGTTAATGGAAACTCTTGCTGGTTCTGATAATTTAGGTGAATTCAGGAAGTACCAAATAATGGTATGGGTATCAAGAACTATAGCACTCATAAGTCAATCTCCCTTGGAAAATTTCCCCACATTTCCTTACGCGCTTCGGTAATGTCCTCCTCTGTAATATGAATATCCAAATCAGCCCATAACCCCATGAGACTAGGATGTGGACGTTGAAGGACTTCTTTTTGCTGCAAATATTGGGCAAAATCTAACACCTCCTGTTGTTTATGGGGTGGGAGTTCTCGCAGAGTTGCTAATACAGCTTGTTCAAGAGTCATAAACTTAACCTCATTAAAATTGCTAAATTACTCGATTTTATTGATTTTCCAAAGAGATAAAACTTTTCAAAATACTAAGAATTAAACCTAGGTCATTCAAGAAATATTCCCGAACATCAATTTCTACAATTTTATTGACTAACTTCAAAAATTTCCAGTTTGTTCCGGTTGTAACACTTCCATAAATTTCCGCGATCGCATTCCCTTGACGCTGGTTAAAAATTTGTGCGGCATACATCGCTGCAATACATTGTCCCAAACCAGATTGAATATTATCATTTTTTGCCTCAATAATGATAATAACTGGAGATTTAATAATCAATTGTGATGGGGATTGACTAATCAAAAAATCACAAAATCCGACTAATCCTTGGTCTGGATCGACATTGAATTCTCGTCCTGAAAAAAGGCTAATTTTAGAATCAAAAATTTTCTTGAGTTCAATCAAAATCGGGGTTAAAATCATTTCCGATCGCGCTTTCTCTGTGGCAATTTCCAGTGCTAGGGGTAAGTTATAATCTAAAATTTCTCTGAGACTTTCGCTAACACTACAAGTTTCTGCGTGAGTTAAGGGATTTTGAGTTGCTTGGATGCTTAATCCCAATTGAGTTTCAATGTCTTCTAAGCTAAATGTACTATACGACACGATCGCTACCTCTTTAATACGATATATCAACTTTCTGGGATATATCTTTTATTCTATTTCAGTCTAGCGCGATCGCGATATTTTACCTGAAATTAACGAGTATAGTCCTCTTGAGAGGACTTTTTATATGAGACGGGGATTTTGAATCCCCGGCGGATTGCGAATGAGAGAGAGAGTATAATGACCACAATAATATCAAACCCGATTAATAGGTTAACAAGCGAGCAAGATGCTCGCACTACTCTTATTTTATAAATGCAAATCCTACCCAGAATTGCTTGATAAAAATTCAAAGCATTCCAGATAGGATTTACAAAAACTCCTAGGGAGATTGGTTAAATATAAAATTACTGAATCTGTCCTATCAGTATTGAAAGGTAAGGTTTCAGTCCCTGAGAGGGATTCTTGCACAGAAAAGCAGCAATAGATTATTGCACCATTGCTGCCTTTTGTTCATTCTAATCAAATTTTGTGGTGAAGCGCAAGATTTCAACTTTTGTTGGTGTTTTTCCTATCTCATCAAAAATCATCTTGACCTCTACGCGATCGGTAGTTTTAGACTTTTGATGATCTGGACAAGCCTCAACTTTACAGATAATCGGTTTCAAGGAAGTAATTTTTTTCAAATTCTCGAAGTTGAGAGAAATCTCAGTTTCATGTACTGTTAGGAAAGATTCACTAATGCCATATTGATAGCTATCGATAGATAACTTCTCAGACATAGATAATTTATCAGGATCGTGCATGACGAACTCCTTTGATATAGTTTGCATTTCTAGTGTAACATATCTAAACTAGGATCTGTCTGCACTCAAACACACCTTACCCATCCCCAAACGAGTCTTCATCCCCGTCCCCGAAAAACGAGAATACTGAACCAATAAATGAGCCACATTTGCCAACAGAGAGTCCGTGCGAGTTAACGTATGTAACGTCACATCTCCCACAAAACCGATCGCATACCCCCGAGGCAATTGATAAGGTCGCGTGATAATATTATGCTTCTTCAACGCTACGGAATTACTCAAATAACCGATTAATTCATCACTCCCCAAATAAACGGGAGCAAAATGATTCCAACGATTTAACCAACTCTGAAACATGGAAGCAGGAATCGGTAACGGTAAATCCAACTTGCGACTTGCGAAAGCTGTGGGGGTCAAAAACTGCAAAGAAAACTCGCGGACAGGTTCGGGGTCATTTGCCACCAAAGTCGTGTACAATTCCTCATAACTGGTCTTCTCATCAATGCGATCGCACACCCGAAACGTCCCCCCTAAAAAAGACAATTTTTCCCCCAGATCGAGAGAGGCGATCGCTTTACCGCTCTGCTCTGATAAACCACAGAGAGAGAATTGATAGGTTTCCTCTGGACTGAGACTCACAAAATCTCCCGCACCGTCATGTCGTCCCAATAAACCCGCAAAAGTTGTACTAGGAATTTTTTCTGTTCCTAATGAAAGTCCCATCCGTTGATGCAGTTCTTTACCCAATGCGAGGGAATAAGAACGAGGTAAAGTTACCGTTTCATCAGGAATAATTTGCCAAGTAGAAGAAATTAACATTGGTCATTTTAGAGTTTTTTCAAAGTCACCCAACCCAAGGGATAGCAAATATTTCCTTGCTTATTCATCACCGTGCGACGAGATTTAGGAGCCTCAAAACCCGGTGCTTTTTTGAAACTGCAAGTATCGCGAATTTCAGAGCGCAATTCATCGTTAAATAAACTATTAACTGTTGTCCCTAACATTCCCGTTCCCCAACCCATACGAAGACTGTAGGGACATTTAGCTTTTGAATAGTATTTATCCCAAACAAGATCGAAGTCGAGAGTTTTATTATTGTGACGATTATTGCCTATATTTTCCCAATATTTCACTTCATTATTCCACTGTTCTTGGGCAAAATCTTGACAAATGTTTAACAGTTCATCCAAATTTTTAAAAGGTAATTGCATCCCTTCTTTATGTCGAAACCAGCTTAACATTTCAGTATCTAGAGTTATCGTAAATTGTGCGCGGACATTATAGGCAAGTTCGGCATAAATGGATGCTCTAGATTTTGCTTTTCCATCTGAAAAATGACTCGATACAACAACTTCACTCACGACAGGAATATTAAACTTTTGCTTTTTTCCTTTCTTGCTAGTTAAAGTTTTCTCCAATAACGGCTGAGAATCCGTCACATGAATAGCCCGCATAAAATCGGTATTTGGACCGGTTCTCAACGATGGTGAATATATTTGAGATTCATGTTTATATTGCAGAGAAAAGTTTTCAAAGAGATCGTTCATCAATAAGCGATCGTCAGCAAATTTCTGTTTAAATTTATTTTTAAACTCTCCAGAATCGAGTTTTTGCCGTAATTGTTTTTCAATTGCACTGACTTGAACAGGTGCATTATATTGTTTAGAATTTTTCAAGAGATGATAGGCGATCGCAGTCCGAATTGCACCTTTTATCGAACTTCCGGGAATATACAAATAACCAAACCCATTGCGAATCATCGGACGCAGATCGGTGATATTTCCTTCAACCCAATTTCGACTGCTTAAATGGGGTGGGAAAATACGCTGTCCCGATGGACTTTTTGCTCTGTTCCAATTGTCCCCAAACGCATCATCTAAAACATCTTCAATTGATTCTTTGCGTTCAATTGCACCGATATAATCATTCAGATATCCCCGTTTTAATAATGCGATCGCCAGTGCATCTTTATCGGGTAAATAGACGCGATCTGGAGTTTCAACATACTCGAAAGGACTCAATTGAGACACTTCCGAACCAATATGCAACATAGGACTCGTTAGGCGAATTCGAGCCGTTTCATAAACGTTAGGTTTTGTGATTTTAGGAAGTTCTGAAACAGTCATTTGTTTGTAAAAAGATGAACATTAGTTGGTAAACTTAAACCAATTCCACTCCGATAAATTTGATGTTGATTGAAATCCTCTGGAGTCACATCAGCAAGACGACCTTGAGGGGGATGAGGAAACACAGAACCCTCAGCAAACATTCGCACTTTCTTGCGTCGTCGTTGGATACCAGAAGGAGAAGAAGACACCCAACCCCCACGAGGAATGACATTATAACTGGTAATTTCTAGGTCAATTTGATTCTGAAGATTTTCCACTTCATCCCAGAGTAAACTCAATAAACTATGAGAATTAGAGCCAGAAAAGTTAATTAAGTCTTCCCATTCTGGGGGTAACTTTTCCCACTTAAACGTAAATCGTCCCGCACCACTCGATCGCTCTCCTCCCAGTCCTTCATCAGCCAATAAATTCAAAGTCGCGTGTAGTTTTTCTTCCAATTTTGAATTACTTTCAGGAAAATGAAGGAGAAAATAGAGTCCAGAATGATTTTTATTTTTCTCTTCATCTTCATGTTCAAACTGAATAAAACCCGTGTGATAAAAGTTGGTTGAATGGGTAATGCGATCGATTGCTACTTTGGGATGACGAGCTTCTTTATAGGTGTCTCTATAGTTGAAAGCACCCGCTTCTTTGAGAGAACTGTTAATGTCGTCTTTTTTAGCATGAGCAATCAGTGCAGTTTTATCACTTTCTTCAAAACCTTTAGTTTGATACCATTGTTTCCAAACTTCCAGAGGGAGATAATTCAGCTTTTTATAAGCCTTGGTAAAGGAAAGATCATCCCCAACTGGATAATTTTGAGGAAAACTAAGGGGTTTGGGTAAATAGTAGATAAACTTCTTATCTTTGACTACATACCGATAAATAAATGTAGAACTAAGACGAAAAGGAGGTTCAGTTTTTTGGCAAAAATCAGTGAGTAATTGCTCCACATCACCTTTACTATATAAACGAGCGTAAGTGCTAATTAAAGCACTAAAAAGGGTGTCCGATCGCACTCGTTCGCTGGTTTCTTCCAAACCGATCCCCACTTCCCCAAAATGCGCCACATTTTTACCAAAATTCAGCCGAATCAATCGCCAATTATCCATCATTCTCCTCCCAATAATCCAACAATATCCCCAAAGCGATCGAGAAGTTCCGAGGTATCCTTCATGGCTTCATCAGAAGCAGAAGCAAGGCTACCACTGGTAGGAGAAATTTTACTTTTGTAGTAATCAATTGAGCGATATTCTGCCTTAAAATTCTCAAAGCGAATCTTACCATAACCCCGCGATCCGTGACCTCCTAGCGCATCATCTTCGAGAATTGCTAATGCGATCGCTAAATTTTCTAAATCTGCTTGCATTTGGCTTTTATTCTCAACAGTGTACACCATTTCAAAATCAAACTTAGCACCTGCTGGAACTCTTTCAAGCTGACGAGGATTAGCCGCAGAAGTCACGCGATCGATCCCATTTTCAAACTTCCATTCTGTCATGTAAAGACTGGTATCAATTTGTTTAAGTTTTTCGGCTGATTTCTTTTCTAAATGACAATCTCGAACAATTAAACGAGAAGGATGATTGAAACCTGTAACTTTTTTGCTCCCTTGAGATGTCTGAATTAATGTTTGTGATTTACCCGTAGAACCAAAAATTCTACACACAGGACAATCTGCTGCACCTACATGAGGACTTTGGGAATTCACATCCAATAACCAAGGTTTCAAACTATCACATTCATGGCGATAAGTACCACTACCCCCCGTGCGATTGATAGGCTCATTTAGCAAACGCTCTAAAATTGAGCGGAGTTTTCCTTTTATTGAAGATCCAGGAATATAAGGCTGTTGAGTTAAAGGGTTACGAATCACTGGTTTGTCTAGTCCACCAATATCCAAGTTTTCACCACCTCCACCGATATGAAGTCCGGTTTCAACAACTAGAGAGCTAGTTAAACGCAATTTACCTAATAAGGGTTTTTGTTCAGTTGAAAGGGTCATAATTACTTTCCTCCTTCTGCTTTGTGGTAAGCAATAATAGATTCAATTAGTTGAACGAGACGTTCAAAATCTGTTCGATCGCGCACTTTGTCAATTGCAATAGCCATCACTCGACTCAATGGCTCAACTGCTTTTTGTCGTGCTGCTGCATAAGCTAATTTTGGTTTGAGTAAAACAATATCGGGTTCTAGTTTTTTGAAAACTAATTGTTGTATTTCATTTTGCTTTTTATCTTCAGTATTGATATCTTCATACGCTTGGGTAAATTTGGACTTAATTTGATTGATAGCATCCAAGAATTTACGAATCTGATTCGTTTCTAGTTTCTGTCTTTTAAGTTCGGGTCCAAAAGTTTCCGCATGATTGACTAGCTCTCGAATTGGATAACCCTTGAGTCCCTCCGATAATTTGTTTATTTGAGTAATAATTGTTTGGACAGTAGTAGATTGATTATCTTGTCTATTTTGTTGATTTCTGGGTTGAGATTGACGATTTTGATCTCGGTTACGTGGTTGTGGTTGATTAAGTTGTGGCATGGTGATTTACTATTAGTTTACTGTTGTAAAATCTGTTGAGTAGTTAAATTTGGATTGTTTCTGTGGTTATTCTCCTCCTGTAGAAGATTGACGGTTTAAAAGCTCGATCCAAGTCGCGATCGCTCGAAAATAAGGAGCGTTATAAGGACTTTTCAGCGAAGTCATAAGAGCAGAATTCTCTTTCAGCTTGTCAGGAAGCCGTGATAAAGTATAAGCTACCTTGGGAAGATGGAGAAAATAGCGGGTGTCTTTAACATAATTGGAATCCTCTCCAAACTTTTCTTTTGCTTCTTTAACTGCCTTTTCTTGCAAAGCAGCAGTATTTAATAAGTTGCGAACAAAACTACGAGGGTAGTCAACTTGATTTTCATTCAATTTTTTAACAAAAGGCAAAACTCCTAACAGTTCAGGTAAAGTGCGATCGAGGTAATCACAAAGTTCTTGATTAGGAATTGTTGCCCCTTTTTCATTATACCCTAACCATTCTCCCCATTTAAAGGTTTGACCAAATAAACTCAAACTATCTTTACCATTTCCCTTAGCTTTGTCTTCCATCTCTCCAGAGTCGCTTGCGGCTTGATAAAGAGGATACTTAATTGTTGCCAAACTAACGCCACCGGAGAGAGTAATACTCGGATTATATCCCGTGTAAGCTCGAAAACTTTGGTAAATATCAAATGCAAACTCTACCACTTCATCCCACGCACCACTGATAAATAAATCATCGCCTCCTGCATAGATGAATAGTAAATTTTTTCTGGAAGACTGGGTCAATTTCTTAAACTCTTGAGAATTATCTTCACGATTTTCTGCCAAACTGTTCAAATAGACTTTAAAAAAGTAGGTCATCATGCCCGATAATCCTGCAAGTCTGGGTAAATTCAAATCACTTCCTAAACTTTTGGCGAAAATTTTACCCAAGTTATCCACATCCATCCGAAGATAAGCCAAGCGATCGATTCCTGTTGCTTTACTGGCAAATTCTTCTGCTCTCATGGTTGTTTTATTGTCATTTTCTTCTGTTTTTTTGCCGTACTGACCTAAAAATAAAGGAACAGGCTTTTTATATTTTTTGTAGGATTTTATATCCCAATTATTGATTAAGAATATAGTATCACCATCGGCGATCGCTAAATCTTGATTTCCTGACTGATCTTGCGGAGGAAGATAGTAATAGATAGTGCGATCGCGAAACTTTAAAAACAAAGGAAAGTAGCTTTTGTCCTCCCTTTTTTGTAATGAACGAATTACAGTATTAAATTTGAGCAATTTATCG
>NZ_JAYGHV010000323.1:0-7752 GCF_034932145.1 Spirulina sp. 06S082
ACGTTAAACAGATGCTTGTGGAGGGGAATCTGGACGGGGTTTCAAGACAGAGATGACTTGAAACTAGGCAAACCCAGTGAAGCAAGAATCCCTCGTTATAATCTTTGATTTAACGGGGGAGTGTCAAAAGTATCGCAACGCAGAGAAGAAGAGTTTTGAACCCAATAACCCGTATAAGAGCCTCGATTCGTATATACTCCTGCTAAACCATCTATAAAGATTAATCCATCGCGGCCATAAGACCAAATCGCGGTTCTATTGCGGTCTTCTTGGTAGATGACATCATATTCTTCTGTTGACCAAATCTCGTCTCCTAAAGCTCTTTGGGGTATAAAGGGAAAGGCACAAGTTAGGAAGGCGAAGATAAGCAAAAAACTGTTATTTTTCATAGCATTGATCTCGATTTATTTCTAAAAATTAAGGATTGTTCCTTCTATGTCGATTTGTATCATTCTCGGGACGCGACCCGAAGCTATCAAACTCGCCCCGGTTATCCAGCAATTTCGGACTTGTTCGCCGTTAAAAACTTACACGATCCTCACTGGACAACATCGAGAAATGGTGGATCGAGTCATGCAGTTATTTCAGTTGCAAGCCGATCGCGACCTCAATATCATGCAACCTAAACAAAGTCTAACAGATATTACCTGCGCTACGTTGCGAGGACTCGAGGAGATTTTCCGCGAAATCAAGCCCAGCATGGTCTTAGTACAAGGGGATACAACGACTGCTTTTACCTCTGCATTAGCGGCATTCTATCAACAAATTCCCGTTGCTCACGTTGAAGCCGGATTGCGTACTGATGACTTGTTCAATCCTTACCCAGAAGAGGCCAATCGACGCTTGATTTCTCAAATCGGTCAAATTCATTTTGCACCAACTCCTCTCGCTGTGGAGAATTTAAGGCGATCGGGGGTGACGGGGGTAATTCATCAAACGGGAAATACGGTGATCGATGCCCTCTTAACGGCGGCTAAAGCGCGTCCTGAATGTCCAATCGATGGCTTAGACTGGGAAAAATACCGGGTCTTACTGGCTACTGTCCATCGGCGAGAAAATTGGGGAAAACCTTTAGAAGATATTTTGTCGGGATTCGAGCAAATTTTAGCAGAGTTTCCCGATACAGCCTTGCTATTACCTCTGCATCGCAATCCTATTGTCAGAAATCCCATTCAAAATCGCTTAGGAGAACATCCGAGGGTTTTTCTCACAGAACCTCTTGATTATGCCCAACTGGTGGGGGCAATTCAACGGTGCTATTTACTTCTCACGGATTCGGGAGGATTGCAAGAGGAAGCCCCCAGTTTAGGTAAACCTGTTTTAGTTTTGCGGGAAACAACGGAACGTCCCGAAGCGGTGGAAGCGGGAACGGCTAAATTAGTGGGAACGAATGCTAAGGCGATCGCAAAAGAGGCTTCTCGACTATTAAATAATAACTCAGCCTACGCCATAATGGCTAATGCAATTAATCCTTTTGGAGATGGTCGCGCTTCCGAACGAATTGTTCAAATTGTCACTGATTATTTAGCTGAAAAAGAAAAGATAAATAAGATAATTGGTTAAGTAGAAACAATTATAATTCTGCTAAAGAACAAGTAGGTAAAGGATCCGCTTGAATGCTGAGAATTGCCTCCCCATTTTCCACAGGTAAAAGAATCCGTTGTTGGAGTCGAGGGAATAATGCCTCCCACTGAATTTGTGCCATTGGTTGAATATAACTAATGGTTATCCCTTCACTCACATCCAAATCCTCCATCATCAGTAGATTCATCACCACTCCCGATAATAATAGATTCACGTCGTCTTCTATTCCTTCTTCCATATAGAGCAATAGAGCTATTTTATCGCGATCGCGATGAGTTGCAATTTTTTTCAGTAACTCGCTAAAAATTTCCCCTAAAACCTCTTCCGATCGCGTCCAATCTGGAAAAATAATCCAATTTATCTCTTGTAAATTTAACGGCAATAACGTGGTTTCAATCAACGCTAGACTAACTGTTTGTGCCATCATTGACCAAGTGAATTTCTGTGCTTGTTGCAATCCTAAAGTAATTAGAGAACTTCGGATCTTAGGTTTTTGGACTTCGCAGAGTGCATTCATCATCTCGTCAATACTGCCTGCATTCGTATAAATTGCCGCTTCTCCTGCGACTTCTGGAATGGAAGCATTAGGTGTTGTAATTACCGGACATCCAGACACTAACGCCTCTAAAATTGGTAAGCCGAATCCTTCATAAAGTGACGGATAAACTAAAGCAACTGCGCCACAATATGCCAACCTTAATTCCTCATCGCTTAAAATCAATGTATGAACGACAACACCGGGGACAAAGTTTCTTAAACTTTCTTCTAAAAGACCTTGATTGCCCGTACAAACTAACTCAAATCCTTGTTTAGTACATAATTGAGAGAAGGCTTGAAAAAATAATTGCGAGTTTTTATAACCCGTTCCGGGGGCAACTAATAGAAAATAAGGTTTGCTAATCCCATACTTAAATTTAAAGCGAAGGATATCTTCTTCTGGTGCAGGGAAAAACAGATCGGAAACCCCACAGGAAGCGACTGTAATCGATTCGATATCGGTATATATTTTCTGACAATCTCGTGCCGTATTTTCTGAAATAGCTAGATAAGTTGACGCATATTGAATTGCTTCTTGCTTCTCTTGCCACATCGGTTCTTGTAAATTTGCTCCTAATACTTCTGGAATCATATCGTATAGCAGAAGAGCAGATGGCGTTGAGAGAGGAATACTATAGTACGTTGATATAAAAACATCTATTCCTTCGCGATCGCAGATGTCTTGCAGTAGAGCGCGATCCTTTTCTAGATTATTATAGTCGTGTAGAGGAATTGTTCGATAGCGAATTCCGGGAATTTTAGGAGCGCTTACCCCTCGATCTAAAACTAAGAGATGTTGAGAAAAACCGTTTTTAACCCATTCTTGCAACAAACTTTTCCAGACTCGGGCAATGCCTGTATTGTAGTATTGAAAAAATACGCCATCAATTAAAATTTTAGGAGATTCTAGCGTTTTGAAAGCAACGGATTGCGTTGTAGGAGGTTTAACGAATTTCCACTCTGATTCTGTTTCGTGACGCTGTAAAATTGGGCTAATTCCTAAAGATTGCGAGCGATCGATCATTGTATCGTCTCCAACCCACGAAAAATATTCTCTTAAGAGTACGGGAAATTGTTCTTTTGTTTGCAGTTTTTGCCACTGTATTAAGGCATTCTGATAACCATAATATTTTTCTTTAAATTGAAGTTGCTCGGGTAGTACATAGGCAAAATGTTGAAAAATAAGACCTTTTTGCTCAGTTTCTTCATGTAAGAAAGGATTGACTTTAGCAATATCTTGCCACTGACCATTAGGTAATAGTTTTCCTAAAATTGGAGGTTCATGAGCCACCCATTGATATCCGGGTTGAAATCGCCAAGTTCTTAACCAATCTTGTTGAGGATTTTGACTATAACAATTTCGCGTACTTACAACTAATTGTTCGCTAACAAAATACCAACACCAATAAAATGCTGCCGTTTTTTGAGGGTTTGTTATAAACAGTTTACGAACCATGTCGATTTGCTCTTCTGTCCATAATTCATCTACATCAATTTGCCACAATAAGCATTCTTCTGTAATGTTTTCTAAAGGAGCATTCACCATTTCTCGTTTACCATCCCAAAATTCTCCCTCGGGTTTTCGGTAAACTGTAATATTATTGGGATACTTGCTTGCCAATTCGTCTAAATAAGCAGATGTTCCATCTTTACTTAAACCGCGATCGTGCAATTCATCTGCGATCGTTCCTCCTAAACGAACACTCCAAGCTGTATCATGTTTGAGGTCAGCTACTCCTTCCACAATATGCCAGTGCCATTGAAAGGGAAGTTTTTTGAAAATATCAATATGATAGCGAATAAAAGGTTCTCCATTTAACACAATTGTAAAGAAATGGATGGGAATTGATGTGAAGGCAAGATAATTTTCGTAGAAGGAAGTCGAGTTAGTTACTAATGCTCCAATTTCACCTTCTGGAGTAATTTCATGACATTCGTAATCATTTTGGATTAATATTTTAAACACTTCTTTGGCTTCTCTATTAAAACCTTCTAGCATTTTTTGCGATATTTCAAATTGAATGTATCTAATTTTCTTTTGACTTAAAAGATTTTGGCACCCTTTTAAAACATCACTTTCTGCACCTTCAACATCTATTTTGAGAAAATAAATCTGCTCAATGTTTTCGGTTTCACAAAATTTATCTAATGTAATCGCTTCTACTTTTTCAATGTTAACAATCGGCACAACAGAATGTTTTCCCAATGGATCTTGCATTATAGGCTTTCCTAGACTATTCCACGCCGAATATTCTTCAGGAAATTCATTGAATTCAATATCTGTATTGGTAGAATACACTGCTTTTTGAATTGCAGCAATATTTTGCAGATCGTAATCTTGTATGCGTTTTTTCAATTGTTCGTAGGAAGTTTTTGTTGGTTCAAAAGCGTAAACTCGACCAAAATAACCTACAAGTTGACTGAGCAAAATAGAGTAATCGCCGACATTTGCACCAACATCAAAAACCGTAACTCGTGGAACAATTAAGTTTTTAACAAGTCGTTGCTCTTTTTGTTCGTGACCGATCGATGATTGTAAATTGGTATAGTTTATTGTTTTATTTGAGTTCAATCTCTTCTTGAAAATTGCATAGCCATTCCGAATATTTTTGTTTTCTGCGATCGCCTCATATTTACTATCTTCTAATAAACTACAATAATTATTATAGTTTTTAAATGTATTAATATCATCTAAAAGAATAAAGTTTGCTCCGTATATATATTGAAATTCTACCTCTCCAGTAAATTCTGACCCGTCAATTAAAACAACATCAAAATAATCAATATTATTTTCCTGTTTTATTTGTTGAATTCCTTGTTCTGGAACTTTAGCAGAACGCACGTATGCTAAATCTTGTTCTAGCCACTCTAAAACAGTACCAAGAGGATATTGGTTGAGATTGGTGTGATTTTGGGTATAAAATTTTATAATTTCTTCGCGATCGGGAAATTCAGAAAGACCAATTGACGAAACATTATAACATTTAACAAAATCATCTTCTTGATAAGTTTTTTGTAGTTCTGTAAATCTAGTTTGAGAAATTTCTATACAAAACAAAGTGGGAGTATTTACATTATTCCTTAATCCTTGAACAAAGGCTTCTGTGCTGCCTTGTCCTGATGAAGAACCAATTTCTAAAACAGTTTTAATATTTTCATTCTCAGCAATTATTTGAATGAGTTCATAAAATTCATCATTTTTGATTTCAGGAGCAATTAAATTATCTAATTGGGATTCTACCATTTTTCAAATAAAGATTATTGCTTGTTTTAACTATTTTTTAATCTATCAGATCGAGAACCTATTCATTAGGTTTGTTTTTCTGGTTTTGTGTAACTTGCTGTTTTAAATTTTCCAATTGTTTCTTTAATTCTTCATTTTCTGGAGTTAATTCTGATAACTTTTCCATTGGTGCGATCGCGCCTTCATAGTCTTGTAATTGGATATGAACCGCAGCCAGTGCTTGCCAAATTTCTGGGTTATCGGGAGATTTTTTTGCTAAAGTTTCGAGAGGTTCTATCACTTCTTGCCATTTTTGCAGAGCAAGGCGAGTTTGGATCAATCCTTGTAAGGCAAGAACATTATCGGGTTCTCGGTCTAATACCGCAACATATCCGCTTTCTCGAGCCAATAACTCGCGATCGCCTTCTTCTTGTCCAGACTGCTCGGAATTTTGAGTGGCAGTATTATTATTACTCAATACACTGGCGGCCATAAATCCCATCGAACTGAGAAAAGCAAGACCGGAAACAAAAATCAAAACGCGCTGAACTGGATTAGCCATGATTAGATGAGAAACTTTCCTCGATATCGCTATACTGATGATAACTCTACACTTTAAGCTACCCCAGTTCTTATCTTAAACGATCGCTTCGTCTTATGTCTCGCTCTAATTTACTTTCGATTGCTCGTTCCTCTCTCCTGTGGAATTCTCTGGCGATCGCCTTATCTCTATTTGCAGTCATTACTTTACAACGTCCTCAACTCGAGGCGATCGCCAACCGAGAGAATAACTTGACCCCAGAAAAATTGCAGCGAGAAGAGGAATTAGAACGAATTCGCCTACAGCTTTTGCAGCGAATGCCCGCATTTGGGTTTGATAATCTCCTTGCCAATTGGGAAATGTTAAAATTTTTGCAGTATTTTGGTGATGAATCTGCTCGTAATATTACTGGATATTCTCTTGTTCCCGATTATTTTCGCATTATTCTCGATCGCGATCCCCGTTTTCTCACAGCCTATACATTTTTAGGAACCAGTGGCTCAATTTATGCCGCTAAACCTAAAGAAACCGATGAAATTATGGCGCGAGGAATTGAACAATTAGCCCCTCAAGCCCCTAAATATTCTTATTATGCCGTGCGGAATAAAGGCATCAATGAAATTTTATTTCTGGGGGATATTGAAACTGCACAAAAGACTTTTACTAAAGCCGCAGATTGGGCTTCTACCTATGACGATCCCAAAAGTCAAGCGATCGCAGAAAATTCTCGCAATACTGCTAACTTTTTGGCCAGTCGTCCTAGTATTGAAAAAACTAGAGTTGCAGCATGGGGGATGGTTCTCGAACAGACTCGAGATGAACGAACCCAAAAAATTGCGATCGCCAATATCTATCAGTTAGGTGGAGAAATTATTCAAAATGAAGAAGGTAGACTTCAAGTTGTATTCCCCTCCGATCCCTAACAATTGATGGGCTAAAATGCCTGTTCCAAAACCAGCCAAACTCACGATCGCAAATAAAGTAAAAGATTGCCATTCTTCCAAGTTTGCTTCTTGGAGTTCCAATCTCACCAAAGAAGCCGCCGCAAATAAGGCAATAAATTGAATAAAACGGTGAATCCACGTAATTAAAACAACTGTCGCAAAAGCAATGAGAATGACCGAAATAAAAGCACGAGAATCTGAGCGGAGAGGACTGGTCAAAATCCTACGGACAATGCTGCTGGGGGCAGTAAACACGAATGCCATTAAGAGCAACAGAAAACCCACCAGCAACCACATTAACTCGCGAGTCGTAGAATCCGCCACAGACCAACCCAAAACAAGGTGCAGAATAAATAAAATGCTGAGGGAAAGAGGTAAAAACCGGATGGGGGATTGCACGAATTCTCGAGGAAAAATGAAAAACAGAGCGATCGCCTTTCAGATATCGATGTACTATATACTATCGAGGGTGAATCGGCGATCGCGCTTGCCCAACTCAGGACATGGACTGAATAATATAGTCAAAATAGGGTTCGGCCGCTTTGGCATCCTCAGTATCGAGGAGGCCGAGAGAGGCTTCTTTCAGGCAGCTAATGGCTTCAACCATTCCCGCAACAGGAACGTTAAGGGCGTTATACATCTCTTTCACCCCAATTAAACCAATCTGCTCGATCGGGCTTTTGTCCCCCGCTAAGATACCGTAGGTGACTAAGCGCAGATACCAGCCATAGTCCCGCAAACAAAGCGCTCGCTGTTTCTGTCCAAAGGCATTTCCCCCAGGAGAAATAAAGTCGGGGCGTTTTTTCCAAAGTTCCTTACTGGCTTTCTCAACGATTTTTTTCTCGCTTTCTGTAAGGGTTTCGACGATCCGCATTCGTTGTTCTCCCGTTTGCAGGAAGTTATTGATGCTGGTTAACTCCCCA
>NZ_JAYGHV010000324.1:0-7478 GCF_034932145.1 Spirulina sp. 06S082
TCAACAACTCAACATCGATCTTGATACTCTTGAATAGAGTAGAGAAAAGCGATCGCCGTGACGATAGCGAATATTGATAGTAGAATAAAACAAAGTATCGACCTTTTTCTCTTTTGAGGCAATGGTACAACAACTTTCTCCCCCATCGATTGACGACGACCTTCTCTATCCTGACAGTGACGGTAAACCTTTGGCTGACAATACGATTCAATTACGCTTAATTTTCACCATAAAAGGGGGTCTGGACTCTCTTTTTAAAGATCGAGAGGATGTGTTTGTGGCCGCAGATTTGTTATGGTATCCCGTCAAACTGACGAAACAACAAATCTTAGAGCAAGAGGAACCGCAAAAACAAGCACCAGATGTGATGGTAGTATTGGGAAGACCGAAAGGAGATAGAGGGTCTTATAGGCAATGGGAAGAGGAAAATATCGCCCCACAAGTTGCATTTGAAATCCTATCTCCTGGGAACAGGAAAAAAGAGATGGAGACAAAATTCGATTTTTATCAACAACATGGAATTGAAGAGTATTATTTGTACGATCCGAAGAAGAATCGCTTGCAAGGATGGTTGAGAAAAGGGAAGAAATTAAAAGTTATTTCGCAAATGGAGGGCTGGGAAAGCCCGCGTTTAGGAATAAAGTTTAGTACGATAGAGGGAGAATTAGCATTATTTTATCCCAATGGGGAAAGATTTGTTGATTATGTTGAGATAGTCGAACAGCGCGATCGCGAAAGAGAGGAGAAGGAGTTGCAAAAACAAAGAGCCGATCGCGAAAGAGAGGAGAAGGAGTTACAAAAACAAAGAGCCGATCGCTCAGAACGCGATCGCCAACAAATACAGGTAGAATTAGAAGTGGAACGAAGTAAATTGCAAGCAATGCGCGATCGCCTCCGACAAATGGGAATCGATCCCGATACTTTTTCTTAACCTTTTTCTTAACTAACAATGAACAACAAAATATTAAGATAATCTTGAAATGCTCAGATTGAATTCATGAATCTACGCACGGTAACAACAACCCCTTTTGACGACCAAAAACCCGGCACCTCCGGACTGAGAAAGTCCGTTATCGACTTCCAAAAGCCCCATTACCTCGAAAACTTCGTTCAATCCATTTTTGATAGCTTAGAAGGCTGCGAAGGGCAAACTCTTGCCCTTGGGGGAGACGGACGCTATTACAATCGCCAAGCCATTCAAACTATCCTGAAAATGGCTGCTGCAAATGGCATTGGTAAAATATTAGTGGGTCAAGGGGGTATCCTCTCCACTCCTGCAACGTCCTGCATTATTCGCAAGTATGAAACCTTTGGGGGGATCGTCCTCTCTGCCAGTCATAACCCCGGCGGTCCTGATGGTGACTTTGGCATAAAATATAACATTGGTAACGGCGGACCTGCTCCAGAAAAAGTCACAGAAGCTATTTTCGATCGCAGCAAAACAATTTCAGAATACAAAATCCTCGAAGCCGCAGATGTGAACATCGATCGCATTGGCTCCTTTAAATTGGGAACAATGGAAGTTGAGGTAATTGATTCTGTTGTGGCCTATGTCGAGTTGATGCAGTCTTTGTTTGACTTCGATTATATTCACCAATTGATTGCAGACAAGGGTTTTAAGCTCTGTATCGACTCTATGCACGCGGTGACGGGTCCTTATGCCAAAGCCATTTTTGAGCGGCATTTAGGGGCATCAGAAGGCACGGTAATTAATGGGATTCCTTTAGAAGATTTCGGTCAAGGACACCCGGATCCTAACCTTGTTTATGCGAAAGAATTGGTCGATATTCTCTTTGGGGATAATGCCCCAGATTTTGGTGCCGCTTCCGATGGAGACGGCGATCGCAATATGATTTTAGGGCGCAATTTCTTTGTTACCCCAAGCGATAGTTTAGCAATTCTCACGGCAAATGCTCACCTTGTCCCCGGTTATAAGAATGGCTTATCGGGAGTAGCGCGATCGATGCCCACCAGTGCCGCAGTAGACCGGGTTGCTGCTAAATTAGGCATTGGCTGTTACGAAACCCCGACGGGTTGGAAATTCTTTGGTAATTTATTAGATGCAGATAAAGCCACTTTGTGCGGTGAAGAAAGTTTCGGCACCGGTTCCAATCATATTCGCGAAAAAGATGGACTTTGGGCGGTTATTTTCTGGTTAAATATTCTCGCCGTGACGGGTAAATCTGTTGAACAAATTGTACAAGAACATTGGCAAACCTACGGACGAAATTTCTATTCTCGTCACGATTATGAAGCAGTAGAAACAAAGCCTGCAACACAATTAATGGAAAATCTGCGATCGGCTGTGGGGGGGATGAAAGGGACAAAACTTGGTGCTTATGAAGTGGAGTATGCTGATGATTTTAGTTATACCGATCCGGTTGATGGCAGTATTAGCAACAAACAAGGTATTCGGATCGGCTTTACCGATGGTTCTCGCATCGTTTTCCGCCTCTCGGGGACGGGGACAAAGGGAGCCACTTTACGGGTCTATTTAGAGCGCTATGAACCCGATTCTAGTCAACACGATCGCGATCCTCAAGAAGCCCTTGCAGATTTGATTGTTTTAGCCGATGAAGTCGCAAAAATCAAGGCATTAACCGGACGCGATCGCCCTACGGTCATTACTTAAATTGAATAGCTGAGGAATCGCAACCGCTCAATTTTTGCAACTTGCAATTTCTCCGTAGGGACGTTAAATTTAACGTCCCTACGGAGTTTCAGGTGATTGTATTTAAGAGCGTAATGTTACCTCAAATTTCTCCGTTAGTGCTTCCCGAACTTTTTGATGAATCGGTTCGATTTCAGCGTCAGTTAAAGTGCGATCGCCGGCACGATAAGCTAAACTAAAGGCTAAACTGTGCTGTCCTTCTGGGACATTTTTACCGAGATAGCGATCGAACAATTCGACTTTCACTAACAAATCTTTCCCGGTTTCCTGCATGGTTTTCTCCAACTCAGCCACAGGGAGATCGATGGGGGCAAAAAAGGCTAAATCCAGTTCTACCGAGGGATAAGGGGAGAAAGCTGTAAACTTAATTTGCGTCTCAATGTCGATCGCCTCGAACAAAAGTACCGCATCCAATTGGAACAGATAAATTTCATCAGGGAGATCGCGATCGCGCCGCAATTGAGGATGGAGTTGCCCGAAAATGCCCAAACGCTTCCCAGCAAGCCATAAGGAAGCTGTGCGCCCCGGATGCAAGCGTTTATCCTCGGTACTGGCTTGATAGTCAACCTGCACCCCTAAACGCTCAAAAGCCGCTTCTAATAGTCCCTTGGCTTCATACCACGTCAGGGGAGAACCTTTACCTCCCGTCGTCCATTGTCCTTGGGGGAAGCGATCGCCGCTTAAAATGCCTGCGATCGCCTCAGTTTCCAGAGATCGTCCCTCTTCATCACGATAGAAAATGCGCCCCAACTCAAACGCATTTAATGCCCCGTTGCCTCGGGTAAAGTTGTATTCGTAAGCATTAACGAACTCATCGAGTAACTCTTTTCGCAGGGCAGAATATTCACTCAACAAAGGATTCGCAATCGGAACTTCCGAGAGTTCTGGTTTTACGAGGGAATAATGCACCAGTTCTGTTAAACCAATACCACGCAAGGTTTCTCTCACTAAATTTCTGGCTTGATTTTTGGCAGGAATGCCCCCCGGTGCCGTTTGACTGGGGAGAGTTTCGCAGAAGCGATCGTACCCATACAGCCTTGCTACTTCCTCAATTAAGTCAATTTCCCGCTCTAAATCTCGATAGCGGTAGGGGGGAACCGTCACCACCCAAACGGAAGTCTCGCCCTTCTCCAAAATGCAGCCAAGGGCAGTGAGAATGCGTTCTACATCATCGGAGGCAATATCGATCGCCCCTCCCGCTTCTGTTTTTACCTGACCGAGAACCTCTCGAATGCGACTCAAACGCAATTCGATCCTTCTAGACCAGGAAGCGCGATCGCTGCGATTGTCATCGCGTCCCTGCTGGGTTACTGTTCCCCCTGCTAACTCCAAAATCAGCGCGATCGCGCGCTGACAAGCAATATCCAGTTCTGCTTGATTAACTCCCCGTTCGTAACGCGCCGAGGCTTCTGTCCGCAAACCCTGACATCGGGCGGAACGGCGAATAAACACGGGATCGAATAAAGCCGCCTCTAATAAAATATTGGTTGTCCCCTCATGTACCTCTGTTTCTTCTCCTCCCATTACCCCAGCTAAAGCCACCGGAATATCATTGGCAGTAATCAGGAAATTTTCTGGACGTAATTGGCGTTTCTGTCCGTCTAACGTGGCGATCGCCTCCTTTTTCTGAGCCAAACGGACACTAATGGTTAAATCTTTCTCTCCCGCAACAGCTTCCAGGCGATCGCGATCGAAAGCGTGTAAAGGTTGTCCCCACTCCAACAAGATTAAATTCGTGATATCCACCACATTATTAATCGGGCGCACTCCCGCCGCCTTTAAACGAGATTGCAACCAATCGGGAGAAGGAGCAATTTTGACCCCGGCGATCGCCGTCCCGATATAAACAGGACAACCCCGAGACTCTTCCACCGCGATCGTTAAACCCGTTCCTTTCTCGAACTCAACTTCGGCAACTGTCGGCAAATGTAACGCCCCTCCAGTCAAGGCCGTCACCTCTCGCGCCACTCCCACCATACTCAAAGCATCAGCGCGATTGGCCGTCGAAGTTAAATCCAAAATGACATCATCCAAACCCAACAGGGGACGCACATCGCTACCCACCTCTAAATCGGGTTCCGTAAAAATGTGAATTCCCTCCGATTCTTTCTCCAATCCCAATTCCTTCAAAGAGCAAATCATGCCAAAAGACTTGATGCCGCGCAATTTTGCCGCTTTTAACTTCAAGTCAATAATCGGCAGATAGGTCTTCGGAGGGGCAACCGCCACGAAAATCCCAGCTTTAACATTATTTGCACCGCAAACAATCGTGGAGGCATTATCCCCCCCGATATCCACCTCGCAGACACTTAATTTATCGGCATTGGGATGGCGCTGACAGTCCAGTACCTTCCCCACCACCACGCCATCCGCCCATTGACGGCGATCCTCAATATCTTCAACCTCAAACCCCGCGATCGTCAATATTTCTGCCAGTTTTTCAACAGGCAGTTCAATATCCACTAATTCCCGCAGCCATTTAACAGAAATTTGCATTGAATCGTCGTTTTTCCTTAAATCTGCATTTTTTTTATCCTACAGGGAACGGGACTTTTTAGGGAACAGCAGAAAGAACAACAGAAAAAAGCATTTTTGTCTAATCTCAAGACTTAATGCAGTTTGGGAGTAAGATGCTCCCATTACCCTTCTATCGTGATGGTTCTACGGTCATCTTGCCTGCTAGTGGGTAAATGCGTAAGTCTTAATAGTCCTAGGATTTCTTTTCTCTCAATGAAATTTAATCAAAAAATTATACTGTTTGTAACACATCTTGAATCGAACGGAGAACGATCTCGTTAAACCTCCATTGTCAATAGAAATATCGAGGAAAATTAAGATATCCTAGGTAAGAGGAGGAACGCTCTATTCTTCAAACACAAAATTATGAGTATCTTATCGGCTGTTTGCATGAGGGGCTAGACCCCCTGTTTAGAGAGCATTATCTCTAAAGTTCTTGTTTCAGATTCCCTTGAAGTTCTTGTTTCCAACCAACGTTACATCGATGACGCTGAATGAGTTATTGTCTCAATCCTTCCTGTTCTTCTCCCAAAAATCCCGATAAAACCGAGGTCTGCCAAAGTTGCGGCGCGAAAATATTAATGCGCGATCGCTACAAGGGCATCAAATCCCTCGGCCAAGGTGGATTTGGGATGACATTTCTCGCCATTGATATGTCATTGCCTGGCAATCCTCCTTGTGTGATCAAGCAATTACGCCCTTCGACAGACGATCCGCAAGTTTTTCAGATGGCGAAAGAATTGTTTGAACGAGAAGCTGAAACTTTGGGGAAAATTGGCAATCATCCTCAAGTTCCTCGGCTATTAGATTATTTTGAATACAATAAGTATTTTTATCTCGTACAGGAATATGTTAAGGGGAATAATCTCCAACAGGAAATCAAGAAAAATGGACCTCTTAGTGAAGCAGGGGCAAGGCAATTTTTGAGTGAAATTCTGCCGATGATTCAGTATATTCACTCCCAAGAAGTGATTCATCGCGATATCAAACCTGCTAATTTAATTCGACGAGAGCAAGATAAAAAGATAGTTTTAATTGATTTTGGCGCGGTTAAAAATAAAGTTAATCCCCAAGCGGCGGCGAATACTTCCGATCAAACGGCCTTGACTTCTTTTGCGATCGGGACCCCAGGGTTTGCCCCTCCCGAACAAATGGCACTGCGTCCGGTGTATTCCAGTGATGTTTATGCGTTAGGTGTAACTTGTATTTATTTATTAACCGGAAAATCTCCCAAAGAGTTAGATTACAATCAAAAAACTGGGGAGATGGAATGGCGCAAGGAGATGGATATTTCCGACAAATTTGCCAAGGTTTTGCAAAAAATGTTGGAAGTTTCCGTCCGCCATCGTTATAAAACTGCTGATGAAGTTTTGCGGGCGATGGAGTTAGAGGCTTATGAAGATCAATTACAACAAGGATTAATTACACCAAATCAGTCAAATCAAGGGAGTACTAATCTCTCTAATTCAGGCAGAAATGCGAATTCAGGGGATAGTACCTCCGGTCGTTCTAAGCCCGTTTCAGCATCGCAAAAATTAGCAGAACAATTGCGCCGAAGACGCGATCGCAACAAGCGAGGAGGCGCAGGAATGGGGGGATACAGTTCCTATAGTCCAGGTATGGGAGGTGCTGGGTTATCTGGTCGCGGGTCGCAATTGCCGGATTCGGGGGATATTATGAATACGGCGGGGCGGCCGGCCAAAAAACGCAAAGTGGTGAGATTAGATGAAAAAACGGTTCTCGATGGTTATGTGAAGGGACGGCGCGATTTTGCCCAACAGAATTTAAGTCAACTTGATTTGTCGGAAGCAGATTTGTCGGGAGGTATTTTTCACGAGTCGAAATTACGACGAACCAATCTCCAAAAAGCAATTTTGGTGAAGGCAGATTTTGGCAAGTCTAGTTTGGTCAAAGCGAATTTACGCAATGCTAATTTGGTGAGGGCTTATTTTTCCGGTGCCGATCTCGAAGAAGCGGATCTGCGCGGTGCCGATCTCAGTCATGCTAATTTTAGTCAGGCGAATTTGAATAAAGCTAATCTTTGCGGCGCAAATTTGACGGGGGCGAAAATTACGGAACAACAATTGGCTGTAGCGAAAACAAATTGGTCAACGGTAATGCCGGAAGGAAGAAAAGGATTCTGGTAAAATCGATATTTGATTGTTTAGCATAATTTCCGAGAATCCCCCTTTTGTAATCTTTGATTCAAGAGGGGATGAATCGGATAAAAATTTGTGGTATCGAAACCAAATTTTTATGTAGCTTGTTTTTGCTTTTCACAGCTTATGTT
>NZ_JAYGHV010000325.1:0-7280 GCF_034932145.1 Spirulina sp. 06S082
TATCTGCCTCAAATTGCGATCGCCTGAATTCTACCAGAAGCGGAGGCAATTCGAGTAAATCCGTTGACTGTTAAACAAGCAATGAACCCTAAATAATTTTCGCTGCCCCATCACCTATTTTTGATAAATTGAGATGCGAGTCTTTTCCTCCTACAACTGATGACCCAATGGCAACCCCAGCAAATTGAACGCTTGAAACTGATTGGAGTCAGGCTTCAGTTTCATCGCGATAAGCGCCCTCTCGATCGCCTTGCTGCCCGACTCCAGATCGATCCCGCCGTTTTGCTGGCATTGGAAGCAGGAAGGGCGGAACTTTTGCCTATGCCCAAACAGACGCGCCTCCTCATTCAGCATTATTCTCAAGCCCTGGGAATAGAATATCTCAACTTAGCTGATAGTTTACCTCTCATATTTTCCGAAGCCGTCCCACCGAGAAAACAAACTCAGCCTATCCCTTCCCCTGCAATGATGCCGAGAAGAGGACAGAGAAGGAAAAAAAGACCTGCAAAACGATTGGAGAAGATTCTGCACCTCAACAACATCTGGCAACGCTTTCTCTCGCCTTTATCTGCTGTCTTAGCGACTAAAAACCTCCCCAATCTTAAAAATCTGGGAGAAAAAAGCAAAACTCTGCAACTGTGGTTGGGCATTATCCTCTTTTTAGGGGGGTGTTTGGGGGTTATCGTTGCGATCGTGCAGATTATTTTTGTTTTGTTTTCCCCTACCGGTCGCATGATGTTACCTTGGGGTATTTTTTGGTTAGGAATTTTTGAATTTTTGAAAGTTTTTATCTCTTTTGTTTGTTTTTTTAGTTTACTTTTGTGGTTGGGGGCAAGGGGAAAATCTCAAGGGCGATCGCCTAATACACCTAAATTCCCCCCAAACGATTCAAGGGAAAGAAACGAAACCCCGCATGACCAATAATCTTTTCTGCTTCGACAAAGCCCCAGACATGAGAATCACAGGACTCGTTGCGATTATCTCCTAAAACGAGATAGCGATTTTTGGGGACGGTGACGGGGGGAAATCTATATTGAGGCACGTCGTTAATATAGTCTTCTTCTAAGGGATTACCGTTAACAAAAACCCGATCGTTTTTTACCTCTACTGTGTCTCCTGGTACGCCGATGACGCGCTTGATGTAGGCATCTTTAATGGGCAGGGCTTGGGGTTGAGAAGGGTTACAGCGAATGGCATTATCGGGGGGGGTGAAAACGATAACATCCCCGCGTTGGGGTTTGCGGAAAAGATAGGTGATTTTTTCGATCACCAAGCGATCGCCAACTTCTAAGGTGGGCAACATTGATTTAGAGGGGATATAGCGGGCTTCGGCAATGAAAGTGCGGATCGTTAACGCTAAACCAACGCTAACACTCACCAGCATTGCGCTTTCTATCCAAATGTTAATTTTTTTATCAGCCATGCAATTCTCGGTTGAATCCTCTTGCGCTTTTTGATTTTACCTGAATGTTGCCAGAAGGCTGCTTCTAATTCTGGCGCATTAGGTGCATTAGTTGACAATACGAGAACAGCAAACAGGTGATTAAACGAAATATCTAGAGAACTAGAATGTAAAATAAGCAGGTTTTTAGCAGAGAAAACGAGATTTTTAATATTACTTGATATATATTAACAAAACTTTCTGAAAAAAAGATTCAAAGTAAACAAATTCAAAGTATCGCCCTAAAACATCTCAGAAAGGATTAAACTAAAGGTGTTACGAAAGATACGTTTCTTGGTCATTGAAAGGAGAGACTGAGCGCACACTGTAATCCTCTCGTTCTTTTTATATCAAGCCTTTTATATCAAGCCTTTTATATCAAGATTCGGTGGATTTTCGTAGAAAACGGCAACTCTGGACATTATACAACAATAAAATTGTTTTGGTCAAGGTTTTATTAAAAATATAATGTCTGGGTTCAATTCCCAAACTAACTTTGATTTAATTTTGCACAGTAAAGAGTAACTTGAGTCTTGAAAATCTTCAAAATCGTCAAATTTGATGATTTAATCGCTAAATATTTTTCTGCGGATTTCGATCGCCTACCTTCTTAGCGAATAGAAAAAAGGTTCGGAATACGAAGGTCAATTGATAGATCGCGGGTCCACGGAAAAGAGGCATCGTCACGTCATAGTTGCGATCGCCAGGATTGTTTTTGGTATTGAGTTTAATTTTTGAGGAGAAGAATATGGTACAAGCTAACTTAGAGCGCCCAACCCAAACCACGAGAGAGAATACTTTTATTCTCTGGTTTAACGAAGTGAGGAGCGAAGATGTCAATTTGGTTGGGGGAAAAAACTCCTCTCTCGGCGAAATGATCCAACAGCTACAACCGAAAGGAATCAATGTTCCTACGGGTTTTGCAACAACATCTTACGCCTATCGTTACTACATTCGGGCAACGGGCTTAGAGCCACGTTTGCGAGATTTATTTAGCGATCTCGATGTGAATAATGTCCGGAACTTACAAGAGCGAGGACGACAAGCGCGTTCTATAGTTCTACATACGCTTTTCCCTCAAGACTTGCAAGACGCGATCGCCCTTGCTTATAAAAAAATGTGTCGGGAGAATGGCTGCAATACGGGGATATACGATCGCTTCAAACCCGAGTATCGCGACCTTTGCGAGGAACAAACCCAAGATATGGATGTGGCAGTGCGATCGAGTGCGACGGCGGAAGACTTGCCAGAAGCGAGTTTTGCGGGACAGCAGGAAACCTATCTTAATGTTCGGGGCGTAAAAGGGGTTCTCGAAGCCTGTCATAAGTGTTTTGCTTCTCTGTTTACCGATCGCGCCATTTCCTACCGCGATCGCAACGGTTTCGATCATTTCAGTGTCGCCCTTTCCGTGGGAGTCCAGAAGATGGTGCGATCGGACTTGGCTTCCTCGGGGGTAATGTTTTCCATCGACACGGAAACCGGGTTTAAAAATGCGGCTTTAATCACTGCAGCTTATGGGTTAGGGGAAACCGTGGTTCAAGGTGCCGTCAACCCCGATGAATATTTAGTGTTTAAACCCACCCTAAAAGCAGGATATCGCCCCATTTTAGAAAAGCGCTTGGGTACGAAGGCGATTAAAATGGTGTACGATGTCGGCGGCTCAAAACTGACAAAAAATATAGAAGTTCCCGAACCCGAACGAGACAAATTCTGTTTAAGTGATGAAGAAATCTTGCAGTTAGGGCGATGGGCGATCCAAATTGAGGAACATTATTCTCAAGTGCGTGGCATTAACACCCCGATGGATATTGAATGGGCTAAGGATGGTTGTACAGGGGAACTCTTCATCGTACAAGCACGCCCAGAAACCGTCCAATCTCAAAAAGTGGGTAATGTCCTCAAAACCTACGAATTGAAGGAACGTAGCAAGGTTTTAGCCGTGGGTCGCAGTGTGGGAACGGCGATCGGTCAGGGAAAAGCACATCTTATCCTCGATACTTCCCATTTGGATCTTTTTAAACCAGGGGAAGTTCTGGTGACAAACCGTACAGATCCTGACTGGGAACCAATTATGAAACAAGCCAGCGCGATCGTCACGAACCAAGGGGGACGGACTTGCCACGCGGCGATTATTGCCCGCGAAATGGGCATTCCGGCGATCGTGGGATGTGGAGATGCAACGGAGGCGATCGCCTCGGGACGAGAAGTAACGGTTTCTTGTTCGGAAGGGGAAGAGGGGCGCATTTATCAAGGTTTATTGCCTTTTGAAATTCACGAAACCCCCTTGGATAATTTGCCCACAACCCGCACTCAAATCCTGATGAATATCGGCAACCCCGAACAGGCGTTTGCTTTGGCGGGTATTCCCTCAGATGGGGTGGGTTTGGCACGTTTGGAGTTTATCATCGCTAATAATATTAAGGCGCACCCTTTGGCTTTGCTGCACTTTGATGAATTAAGCGATCGCACTGAAAAATCCGAGATCGAAAAACTAACAAAAAATTATGCCCATAAACCCGATTTCTTCGTGGACAAATTAGCGCGAGGGATCGGCACGATCGCGGCGGCATTTTATCCCAAACCTGTAATTGTGCGGATGTCGGATTTTAAAACCAACGAATACGCGAACCTGTTGGGAGGTAAGGATTTTGAACCCCATGAAGAAAACCCAATGATCGGCTGGCGAGGTGCCTCCCGCTACTACGATCCCAAATATCGCGAGGCGTTTGCGTTGGAATGCAAGGCGATGAAGCGAGTACGGGATGAAATGGGCTTAACCAATGTTATCCCGATGATTCCCTTCTGTCGCACCCCAGAAGAAGGGCAACGAGTGCTGGCAGAAATGGGCAAACAAGGGCTGAAACAAGGGGAGAATGGTTTGCAAGTCTATGTGATGTGCGAACTGCCCAGCAATGTCATTTTGGCGCACGAATTTGCGGACGTGTTCGACGGATTTTCCATTGGTTCCAACGACCTGACTCAGTTAGTCTTGGGGTTGGATCGCGACTCTGCTTTAGTGGCGCATCTTTTCGACGAACGCAATGAAGGGGTAAAACGCATGGTGAAAATGGCGATCGCGATCGCCAAAGAAAAAGGAGTCAAAATCGGTATTTGCGGTCAGGCTCCGAGCGATTATCCTGAGTTTGCCAAGTTCTTAGTAGAAGCGGGGATCGATTCTATGAGTTTAAATCCTGATTCGGTTCTGAAAACTTTGCTGATGGTTGCAGAGGTCGAAAAAGGTTAATTGAGTCTCATTAAGGGCGCAAGTCGGGGGTAATGCTTGCGCTCTTTCTGCTATGATTCAAAAGTATCACCCAATGAGGGAGACTGGCCAATATGACGAATGCAGCGATCGCACAAGAAGCAATTGCCTCTGAGATTATGTCTTTAGAGGACTTTCTCAACTACGATGATGGTACTGATGCTCGTTACGAATTAGAGGATGGGAGACTGTTATTAATGACGAGTGAAAGCGATCGCAATCAACGAATTGCTTCTTTTTTATTAATCTATTTTGCCCAATTGGGAATCTCTTTTTATTGCTTGAGAATTGGGCTAGAAATAGCAGTCAGTGGAAGTCGAACAACCGTGCGAATTCCAGATTTAGTTGTGCTGACGGAGGAATTAGCGCAAGTCATGGAGGGTGCAAGTCGTTCAATTATAATGCTAGATATGCCACCTCCTCGGTTAGTTGTAGAAGTAGTGAGTCCAGGGAGAGAAAATGAAGAACGAGATTATCGTTACAAGCGATCGCAGTACCAAGCTCGAGGAATTGCTGAATATTGGATCGTTGACCCCATACAAGAACAGATTACCGTATTAACTTTGGTGGCGGGACTTTATGAAGAAACAGTATTTTCAGGAGATACCGCGATCGCTTCTCCTCTACTGTCAGAATTGGGTCAAGCGTCACCTTTAACAGCCGCGCAATTACTACAGTTACGGTAAATCCACTGATTGTAGCGATGCTTTTAAAGTTAATAATTCTTCTTGAATAGTTTGCCAAATAATTGATAGATCGACTTGGAAGTATTCGTGAATGATCGCATTCCGCATACCGCGAATTGCTATCCAAGGAATATCGGGATAAGATTCTTCTATTTCTGGCAGAAGACTAGCAGCAACTTCTCCAATAATTGCCATATTATACCAAATCCGCTTTGCTGAGGATATATTCTCATATCTTCCTGTAGGGACGTTGCATGCAACGTCCCTACAAGGTTTCATGCGATCCGATGATGATAGTCTGCGGTAACTGGATTTGGTATTATATAGAACTGCTTTAATTGTTTTTGGATCGGCTTCAAACTCTGCAAATGTCATACCTCGAGTGAAATTTTCAATTTCATCAATTGCTTTGAGAATATCTTTGATGCGATCTTCTGTATTTCTAGATGGCACGCACGACCTCCTTAAAAACAGATTCCCTGAGATAGGGTTTTAGAGAGTTTGGCGTACCGAGATCGACGGAACATTTTAAAATTTCTTCTAAATAGTATTTGAGTTGAATAAAGGCTAATAATCCAATCGGGCGATCGAATTCTACCAGAAGATCGACATCACTATCTTCTCTAGCTGTATCTCGTGCAACTGAACCAAACAGAGAAAGGGATTTTACACCAAATTCTTTGAGTCGATCTTTGTGGGTTTTTAATATATAGATACTATATCACGTTGATCTCATCTAATCAAAAAAGTAATTTGTTTTAGCCTGCATTTTGCCCGATCGCATACTGTTCTTAAACAATCTTGATGAGTTAAAGTAGAACAAAAATAAATAACAAGTAATCGAGAGCAAATATTATGGCCTTCAAAATTCTCAGTTTAGACGGCGGCGGAATGCGCGGCGCACTTTCTGCAAAGATTTTACAAGCGGTAGAAAGAGAACTCTGGGAGAAGAAAAAACTAAAACTGCACGAGTATTTCGATGCGATCGCCGGAGTTTCTACTGGGTCGATTTTAGCGGCGGGTTTAGCGAAGGGAAAAACTTGTCAAGAACTATTAGAACTCTATCAACAAAATGGCGATCGCATTTTCCCTAAGTCATGGAAAGAGCGTCTTCCTGAGCCTTTAAAACTCATCGCTGGATTGGTTTTGTCTCCCAAATACAGTCATCAGGGCTTAGAAGAAGTCTTACAGGAGCAATTAGAGAATACACCCATAAAAGCGATTAACAAGCCAATTCTGCATATTCTTGCCTACGATACATTATATCGCAATACGACCCGATTTACTAACTTTCATCCTCATCTTGGCGATCGCTGGTATGACGATACACCACTTTGGAAAATTTGCGTTGCTTCCTCTTCTGCACCGACTTTTTTTCCTCCTTACGAATTAACACCCGAAAATCAAGAAAAGTTTGGCGATTGGAAATTCCCTCATATTGATGGAGGGGTTGCTGCGAATAATCCAACTTTATCAATAATCAGTGAAGCACTATTATTGAGCCAACAGCAGATGATTTCCGATGAAATTAAAGAAGAACGCAATTTAAAGGATTTAACTTTAGATAATATTGCAGTTCTTTCCATCGGGACAGGAAATTCAGCGAAACCCTTTACTTATCAAGATGTTAAAAGTTGGAAAACAATGAAATGGGCAAGTCATATTAGTGATATTTTTATGGCAGCACCCCAAGAAATTGATAGTACGGTTTGTCAGCAATTAATGGGTGGATATCAATCAAAACGCTATCTGCGCTTACAATTCGATTTGAATGATTGGTACATTGCTAAACCGGGAGAAACTTTCCGCGATCCGCGCAGTTTAATCCCCGTCAGTGAAACCAAAAATCGCTTTACCGGACAGCACGTTAGCGAAATAATAGATGATGGAA
>NZ_JAYGHV010000326.1:0-7249 GCF_034932145.1 Spirulina sp. 06S082
GGAAACAATCACCTCGGTGGTGATGACTTCGATGATGTCATCGTGCGCTGGATGAGTGAAAACTTTACAGCAAAAGAAGGGGTAAACCTCGGGGAAGACAAGATGGCCTTACAACGCATGAGAGAGGCGGCGGAAAAAGCCAAAATAGAACTCTCTAGCGTTGGGAGTACCTCCATTAACCTGCCCTTTATTACCGCCGATGAAACCGGTCCCAAGCACCTCGAAACAGATTTACCCCGCTCTAAATTTGAAGAACTCGCCCTAGAATTGATTAAAGGCACGGTTCTTCCGGTTAAGCAATCCCTCAAGGACAGCGATCTTAAACCCGACGAGATCGATCGCATTATCATGGTGGGGGGTTCGACCCGCATTCCTTCCATTGGTAAAGCAATTCGGAAATTCTTCAACAAAGAACCCGATCGCTCCGTTAACCCCGATGAAGCCGTTGCCCTCGGTGCAGCCATTCAAGCCGGGGTTTTAGGGGGGGAAGTCGAAGATTTACTCCTTCTTGATGTCACTCCCTTATCCTTGGGCATTGAAACCTTGGGAGAAGTGTTCACCAAAATCATCGATCGCAATACCACCATTCCCACCAGCAAATCTCAAGTCTTTTCCACGGCGATCGACGGGCAAACCTCCGTTGAAATCCACGTTCTCCAAGGAGAGCGAGCCATGGCACGGGATAATAAGAGCTTAGGGAAATTCCTCCTGAACGGAATTTTACCCGCCCCACGCGGGGTACCGCAAATCGAAGTCAGTTTTGAAATTGATGTCAACGGTATCTTACGAGTTTCCGCCCAAGACAAAGCCACCAATAAAGAACAAAGCGTCAGCATTACCAACACCGGTGGCTTAAGTTCCTCCGAAGTGGAAAAAATGCGAACGGAAGCCGAACGTTATGCCGAACAAGATCGTCGGCGCATGGAATTGGTAGACTTGAAAAATCAGGCAGACAGCATCGCTTACACCCACGATGTCACCCTGAAAGAAAATGCCGATTTGATTCGCGAAGATCTGAAAGTTCGAGCAGCAGAGAGACGGGCAGCTTTAAATGCGGCTTTAACCGACAACTCCCTCAGCGTCGAGGAAATCAAGGAAAGACTCGAAAGTTTCAAACAGGCTGTCTTAGCCGTGGGAACTGACTTGTATAATCGTGCCAATCAGGGAACCAGCGAGGAATTTGAAAGCGTGGAAGCATCCAGCCCTCCTGCCAGCGAACAGCCTACGGAAATTATTGCCGATGAAGGAGGAAACATTGAGGAGGACGAGTTTAGCTTTGACTTTGACGACGACGAGCAAACCGCCGCGACGGACTACGAACCCGTAGATTAATGATTTCCGAACCCCTGGCGATCGCAATTAAAATCAAAATTAATCAATATTGTTATCAAAGAATAATTGATAATTAATAATTGATAATTGATAATTGACAAAAGACTAACTATACACTCAACAGATCGGCACCCTATGGCAGGCGACTACTACGAAATCCTCAATATCTCCCGCGATGCCAGTCCAGATGACATCAAACGCGGATA
This sequence comes from Spirulina sp. 06S082, assembly GCF_034932145.1. NCBI lineage: Bacteria > Bacillati > Cyanobacteriota > Cyanophyceae > Spirulinales > Spirulinaceae > Spirulina > Spirulina sp. 06S082. The sequence continues at coordinate 1,539 of NZ_JAYGHV010000326.1, forward strand.
TCGCCGTTTGGCGCGGAAATATCATCCGGATGTCAACAAAGAACCAGGAGCAGAAGAGCGGTTTAAGGAAGTCAATCGCGCTCACGAAGTTCTGTCGGACCCGGAACTGAAAGCGAGATACGATCGCTTTGGCGAACCAGGGGTATCTTCCTCGGGACAGGGCGGGTTCTCCGATTTTGGCGACGTGGGCGGCTTTGCAGACATTTTTGAGACTATTTTTAGTGGCTTTGGCGGGGGGGGCGTGGGAACCGGTACCCCCCAACGCCGACGCAGCGGCCCCGTGCGAGGGGAAGATTTACGGCTCGATTTAAAGTTGGAATTTCGGGAAGCTATTTTTGGGGGGGAAAAAGAAATTCGCATCCCCCACCTCGAAACCTGTAAAACCTGTACCGGAACGGGGGCAAAACCAGGCACTGGGGTGAAAACTTGCCAGACTTGTAATGGGACGGGTCAAGTCCGTCGTGCCACTCGAACGCCTTTTGGTAGTTTTGCTCAAGTTTCCGTTTGTCCCACCTGTAACAGCGAAGGGCAAGTAATTGAGGAGAAATGCGAAACCTGTAGTGGGGTCGGTCGCACTCAAGTCACGAAAAAATTAAAAATCACGATTCCCCAAGGTGTGGATAATGGAACGCGCTTACGGGTAGCACGAGAAGGGGATGCTGGCTTGCGGAATGGCGCACCAGGAGATTTATACGTTTACCTATTTGTTGAAGAAGACAAAGAATTTAAGCGGGATGGCGTAAATATCCTCTCGGAAATTACTGTAAGTTATTTACAAGCAATTCTGGGGTGCAGGATTCCTATTAATACTGTTGATGGCGAGACGGAATTAACGATTCCTCCAGGGACTCAACCCAATACTATCTTGACTTTAGAAGATAAGGGGGTACCGCGTTTGGGCAATCCTGTCAGTCGCGGCGATCATTTAATTACCATCAAGATCAATATCCCGACGCGAATTAATGCTGAAGAGCGGGAATTATTGGAGCAATTGGCAAAAATTCGCGGTGAAGCGGCAGGAAAAGAAGGGGGTTTGGAAGGATTTTTAGGCAAAATGTTTCGGGGCTAAGTTCTATGAACCACGACGAAATTAATAGCATTGCTGATGTTCAGTTGGATTTACGGGGAACTCCTTGTCCGATTAATTTTGTGCGGACAAAATTACGCTTGGAACAAATGGAAGCGGGGCAATTATTGGAAGTTTGGCTCGATCGCGGGGAACCGATCGAACAGGTTCCCGATAGTTTGGTGATGGCGGGTTATCACCTCGAGGCGATGGAAGACCGTTCCCAATATTTTGCCCTACAGGTGAGGAGTTGAGCCATGAACGACGAACGATGAAGATAGTGGGAACGGTAGTCGCAGTGCAGGCTAATTTTTATCGCGTGCGCTTAGATCGGGTTTGGGAAGGGCATCAGTTTTTGTTGTGTACGCGGCGATCGCGCTTGAAAAAAATCGGGCAGAAAGTGATGGTGGGCGATCGCACCATTGTTGAAGAACCAAACTGGCAAGAAGGACAAGGGGCGATCGGGGCGATCGTACCGCGCACAACCTGTTTAGAACGTCCTCCGGTGGCCAATGCCGAACAAATTTTACTGTTATTTGCCCTGGAGGAACCAACTCTCGATCCGTGGCAATTGAGTCGCTTTTTAATTCAAGCGGAATCTACCTCTCTCACTCCGCGTTTGTGTTTGAATAAGCGGGACTTAATCGACAAGGAGCGGCAGCAGGAATGGGCAGTAAGGCTACAAAAATGGGGCTATGACCCCATCTTTATCAGTGTTGCTCAGGAGGAGGGATTAGAGGATTTAGAGGGGGTATTAGCGGATCGAACAACAGTGGTAGCGGGACCGTCGGGGGTGGGAAAATCGAGTTTGATCGGCAAACTCATTCCTGAAGTTAAATTGCGGGTCGGGGAAGTATCGGGCAAACTACAGCGCGGTCGTCATACCACCCGCCATGTTGAGTTATTTGAGTTACCGAGAGGGGGACTTTTGGCAGATAGTCCAGGGTTTAATAAGCCGGATTTGGTTTGTGATGCTCAAGAATTGGTACAGTATTTTCCCGAGGCGCGATCGCGGGAAAATGGGTGTCAATTTCGCGATTGTTTACACCGAGATGAACCAAACTGCTCAATTCGGGGAGATTGGGAGCGATACGAACATTATCTTCTGTTTTTAGGGGAAACTCTTGCAAGAGTCGAAATGCTTCAACAACGACCTGATGAAGAAACGACGGTCAAGTTAAAAATTGCTGGCTCGGGCAAACGTGAGTACGAACCTAGATTGGAGAGTAAAAAGTATCGCCGAGAGTCCCGTCGTCTTCGTCATCAGACGCTACAGGATTTGGTGGAAGAAGCGGAAGAAGAAGAGGATGGAGGGAATTCTCTTCTTTAAATTCGGGATTACTCAGGAGTTACCTACCGATATTAGATAAATGAGATGGAATTTGCAACTATTCTGGCGATCGCGATTATTTTTTGCGGGGTCTTATTACAAGGAATTTTTGGTTTTGGGAGTGCTTTATTGGCGATGCCTTTATTAAGTTTGATTATGGATTTAAAGGTTGTTACGCCGACTTTTGCACTGTTAATGGCGACAGCGACAACATTAATTTTTTTAACGAGTTGGCGACAAGTAGAATTTGCTGCGATCTGGCGACTGTTGGTGACGACAATTCCGGGAGTTTTTGGAGGTGCTTGGTTATTGAAAGTTGTCCCACAAATTTTTATTTTAAGAGGAATAGGATTATTTTTGATTATTTTTGGAGGCTATAGTTTGGGGAAATTTAAACTCCCTAAATTAGGCGATCGCGCTGCTTATGGCTTTGGACTCATTGCCGGTATATTCGGCGGAGCATATAATTTAAACGGTCCTCCCGTTGTAATTTATGGTAATATGTGTCGTTGGAATCCTCAGAAATTTCGAGCAACGTTGCAATGCTATTTCTCGATTAGTTCTATCAGTATTCTGATTAGTCATGGATTAAGTGGATTTTGGACAAAACAAGTTCTGACTTTGTATATTTGGACATTACCAGCAGTGGCGATCGCGCTTTTGTTGGGCAGAGAAATAAATCGCCGCTTACCCGTGCAGCGTTTTCAACAATTCATTTATTTTCTTTTAATCGGATTGGGGGTTTTACTTTGGGTTGCTAATTAAATATTTTATTATCTTAAAATTATTCTTTTTCTCGCCAAGTAAAGATAATTTTCTCTTCTGCTTGACGAAATTCAATATTAAAGCGATCGAACACATCTTCTCGTCCTAATAACATAATATCTGCGGTTTCTTGTTGTAGCCAAGCAACAGGAGCATTGAATTGGTATCCATCAATTGAGAAATCAATGCGTCGCAAAACATATTTTACTGCTCCTCCTAATGTTTGTCCAACCAAGATTTCCTCGCGATCGGCTAAAGCAAATCCCAAATTTTGACCGATTTTAAAAGAAATAACACTAAAATCCGCACCAGAATCAACTAACATGGTTAAATCAATTTCTCGGTTTTGATTGCGTAAACTGACGGGATAATTCGGTTGCCATTCATGGCGACTAACCGTGCGAAAATAAATGGGTAAAATTACAATCGAGCCTGTAAATCCGGGAACTAAATAAATTGAATAGACAACACCCGATGCGTCTGCTTCTTCTAAGACGCGATCTAAATCTTCATTGACAGCAACAACTCCATCGCCATTGTAGGCAACATATTGATGGGCATATTTTTGCAAATCTCGAAGATTGCGATTGAGCCATTGTAACATCCGATCGCGTTCTTCGGGAGAAATATTAGCAGTCATTGCAATCAACAAAGAGTAGTTATAAGATAACGAAATACCTTGCTCTTCTCTATTCTATACCCATTAAGTTACAATTATTGTTAAAATATTTTTCATCTTTTATCTTTTACAATACTCAGCCATGACACTCAATCTCTCTCAATTTGGTCTGCGAATGTCCCAACGCACGGGAGTGCGAGAAATTATGAAAGATATTATTGAGACATTAAGAGCGAGTAAGGGACGAGAGTTTATTAATTTGAGTGCGGGAAATCCAGTGATTTTGCCAGAAATTGAGCAATTATGGCGAGATTGTACGGCAGAATTGTTAGCAAGTGGAGATTATGGCGAGGTAGTTTGTCGCTATGGCACTTCTCAAGGATATGCCCCTTTAATTGAAGCGATCGCAGCAGATTTTAATCAACGCTATAACTTAAATTTAAGCGATCGCAATATTTTGATTTCACCAGGTTCTCAAGCACTCTATTTTTATGCAGCGAATGCGTTTGGTGGCTATAATACCGACGGGCAATTAAAACAGATTGTCTTGCCTTTATGTCCTGATTATACGGGCTATGGTGGTGTTAGTTTGTTTCCTGAAGCAGTTGTTGCGTACAAACCCAATTTAGAAATTGAAGAAAAGGCACATCGTTTTAAATATCGTCCCAATTTAAACCAATTAAAAATCAATGAACAAACGGGGTGTGTTATTTTTTCTCGTCCTTGCAATCCGACGGGAAATGTGTTAAGCGATCGCGAAGTTGAAACGATTGTTGAGTTAGCAAAACCCGATCGCGTTCCTGTATTTATCGATTCTGCTTATGCTCCTCCTTATCCTGCTTTAAATTTTACAGAAATGAGTCCTATTTTAGGAGAAAATATTGTTCACTGTATGAGTTTATCAAAAGCCGGATTACCAGGGGAACGAATTGGAATTGCGATCGCAGATCCGGAGACAATTGATATTCTCGAAGGATTTCAGAATAATACTTGCATTCACTCTCCTCGCTACGGACAAGCGATCGCAGCGAAGGCGATCGCCTCGGGACGTTTAGCAGAACTTTCAGAAACTGTAATTCGTCCCCATTATCAACAGAAATTTGCGGTTTTGGAGGCGACTTTAGAGGAATACTTACCGCAAGATTTGCCTTGGTTTTTACATCGCGGAGAAGGGGCAATTTTTGCATGGTTATGGTTGCGGGATTTACCGATTACGGATTGGGAATTATATCAAAAGGTAAAGGAAGAGGGAGTTATTTTAGTGCCAGGATCGACCTTTTTTCCCGGCTTACAGGAGGAATGGGAACATCAACATCAATGTTTGCGAATTAGTTTGACCGCAACACCAGAAGAAATTGTGCAGGGAATGCGAAAATTAGCAGAGGTGACAATCAAAGTTTATGCCAGGGCTTTATAGTCTCGTGGCGATCGCTAACAGCTTCTATTAATCAAAAATGAAGAACTAGAGTTTCAAATTTTACCAAATGGGGAGTTTTCTAATGTTAAGCTAGTAAGGCATCGTTAGTATATCAAATGGAGCGTAACCTATTCTATGTCTCTAGAAACTATTCCCGAACCTATTACCTTGGAAATTTTGGCAAAGGCGATCGCTTCTCTCGACTTTGACCAAGCAACTGAATTAAGGCAAATTCTAGATGAGGCGATCGCCGATCTTGAAGAAGATTTCCTTGAACAAAATGTCGAGCGCAGTCCCGACCCATAATCTTTGATTTGGGTAGGGTTAGCGAGACCAGCAAAGGAAATCGCGAAGCGTCTATATTCTATATGAGGAAGGGTTTTCAGAGTCTGGAAATTAGGTATATTTTTTTGAGAACTGCATTGACGAGTAAACATCAATTTAATAGAATAGAAATGCGGGTAAAAAGACGATTAAGCAAGTGAGCCGACGAAAAGCCAAAAGCAAAACTAAA
>NZ_JAYGHV010000327.1:0-7084 GCF_034932145.1 Spirulina sp. 06S082
CGGGCTGCAAGTCGCTTACAAACCTTGGTCGATGTTTGTTTGGGTTATGTAAAATTAGGTCCACCCGCACCAACTCTATCGGGAGGAGAGGCGCAACGGGTAAAATTAGCCTCAGAGTTATCTCGTCGCGCCACAGGAAAAACGTTATATTTGATTGATGAACCGACGACGGGTTTATCTTTTTACGACGTACATCATTTATTAAATGTTTTGCAACGTTTAGTGGATAAAGGTAACTCTATTTTAGTCATCGAACATAATTTAGATGTGCTACGGTGTGCAGACTGGATTATTGATTTAGGTCCAGAAGGAGGAGATAAAGGGGGAGAAATTATTGCAGAAGGACCCCCAGAAATTATTGCTGAATGTGAAAGTTCTTATACGGGTATCTATTTAAAACAAATTTTAAAACAACATTCTCCGATCGCGATCGCCTCTTCCTGAAAAGTTGCTAGTTTTTGTGATGTTTGGGCGAGTTCGAGGGCAGCATAACTATCACTGACATTAACTAGATTTTCTGTCATGGATTGAGTGAGGACGAGCATTAGTGAGAGTTAAAGCAAGGGCGATTGCACTAGCGCGATCGCCGTGGACAACTGAAAAATTACTCTCTTCCGGGGATAATAATATTGAGAAATAAAGCAGTAATTCCCCCAGTAGAAATACCCGATGACAAAATACTTTTAATCAAAGGAGGAGAGGTAATCAAAATATCGGGAACGAATGTTACCCCTAAACCCAAACCCAGAGAAACCGCAAGAATCATTGAATTACGCTTGGTCAAATGAATGCTAGAAAGAATTTTAATTCCCGCAACAGCAACGGTACTAAACATCAGAATTGTAGCACCCCCTAAGACGGGTTCGGGTAAAACTTGAACAATTCCAGAGACAACGGGAAATAAACCGAGAAAAACGAGAATGACTGAGATAAAATATCCCACATATCGACTGCCAACTCCTGTGAGTTGAATGATACCATTATTTTGACTGAATGTTGTATTAGGAAAAGTATTAAAAGAAGCTGCAAGAATTGAATTTATGCCATCTCCTAAAACACCTCCTTTGATGCGCTGGAAATATTTTTCTCCTTGGATCGGTTCTCCAGAAATGACGGAGGTTGCTGTTAAGTCGCCAATGGACTCGATCGCCGTAATCAAATAGATAAAAGCAAAGGGAATAAATGCAGCAAAATCAAATCCTAAACCATAGCGAAAAGGAATAGGAAGGCTAATGACTGGTAAGTTAGCAAGATTACTAAAATCTACTAATCCGAGAGGAATGGAAACGAGATATCCGACCACCAAACCAATGATAATTGACGACATCCGAAGAATATTATTTCTACTACTATTAAGCGCAATAATGATCGTCAATACTAAAAAAGCCACTCCTAAGTAGATCGGATCGCCAAAAGTTTCATTTCTCTGGGCTGGGACACCTCCTCCCATAGAAGTAATTCCTACTTTAACGAGAGTTAAACCGATTAAAGTAACGACAACTCCGGTAACTAATGGTGTAATAACTTTATTGGCTAAGTGCAGAAATCGGCTAATAAAAATTTCTACAAATGCTCCAAAAAAGCACAAGCCAAAGATTAACTTTAAGGCATCTTGAGGGCTTCCTCCTGCACCTGTGACAGCTAAACCCGCACCGATAATCGGTCCGAGAAAAGCAAAACTTGTTCCTTGAATACTGAGTAATCCTGAACCAATTGGTCCGAACCGTTTGGCTTGAATAAATGTTGCAATCCCTGAAATGAAAAGGGACATACTCAGAATTGACATGGTATCGGTTGGTGAAACTTCTAAAGTTCCACAAATAATCAAACCAGGGGTAATAATCCCAACAAAACAGGCAAAAACGTGCTGTAATGCAACAAAAATAGACTCTACAAAAGGCGGGCGAGCTTCTAAACCATAGATTAAATCTGATGAGATAATAGGAGGAGTTTCAGTGGGGATATTTTGAGTTTCTATCATTATTGGTTATCGATCGCTATGGGATATCCTATATACTTTATTCGGATGAAAAAATGTATCCTTAATAACCATGATATTTTTTGTTACAAAACTCTACAGAAGGGTTTGGAGACCAAACCCCTACTTCATTAATCTTGAGGGTTTGGAGACCAAACCCCTACTTCATTAATCTTGAGGGTTTGGAGACCAAACCCCTACTTCATTAATAATTGTCTAAAGCATCTTGTAAATGTTTTAATAACATATCTGATGAAAGGGCGGTTTGTAAATGCTGCCAAGGCAAAATTTGCTCTGGTTTCCAGTCCTGATGAATGTAATAATCAAAAGGAGGAAGTTTACCGCGCAATTCTTTAAAAGCGCGTTTATAACTGCCTACTGAGTCGCCATAATGTCGAGTTAGTTCTAAGAGTGGGGTGAGTCTGCGATCGCCTCGAGAAATCAAGGTTTGAATCAACGACCAATTATAACTTTCTGGACGAAAATCAATGCCATTGGGTTTTAATTGTTTCTGTAACCATTTTAAGCGTTTTTGCGCTTTTGGGTTGACTCCTAGCCATTGAAAGGGGGTATGTGCTTTAGGGACAAAGGTGCTGCATCCTAATGTTAATCGTAATCCGGGAACGGATTTTTTTAAGGTTTTCATCATGTTTGCAGTTTCTTCGATATCTTCTCCATTTTCTCCCGGTATTCCCACCATTCCATAGAGTTTCATGGCTTTTAAACCTCCTGCTTTCGCGTTAATTGCCGCTTGCACAATTTCATCATTTTGCAGCTTTTTGTTAACAATTCTTCGCACTTTTTCTGAGCCACTTTCGACCGCAATAGTCAGCGATCGCGTATCTCGTTGAGACAAAGTTCGCGCTAATTTTTCTGTGACGGTATTGGTACGAACTGAAGCAATACTGAGGCGAACATGGTCATATTGCGGCTTTGCGATATAATCCAGGAGGCGATCGAATTCTGGGTGTTGGGTGACGGATGCCCCTAATAAACCGATGCGATTAGTAACTTTTAATCCGCGTTCAATTGCCGGAATTAAAGATTCTTCTATACTAGCTGTCCGAAAAGGTAAAGTTAGATAACTTGCTAAACAAAAACGGCACATTTCCGGACAACTTCGCACAACTTCCACCATATAAATATTTTCCCATGCTGCTTTAGGAGTGACGACGGTAGAAGCAGCTAAGGTATTACTGCGATAGGTTTGCTTTTGAATCGTTGCGGGAATATCGGTATCTATGGGGGAAATTGACTCGATTTCGCCCTCGATATCTCGATAGCAAACTTGATATAAACTGGGAATATAAATTCCCGGAATAGTTGCTAAATGCTTTAATTGAGTTTGGCGATCGCATTTCCTCACCTCCTGATAAGCAGCAATAAAGCGATCGAGCAATTCTTCTCCATCTCCTAGGAGGATAATATCAAAAAAGTCTGCAAAAGGTTCTGGATTTGCCGTTAAAACTGATCCTCCGCCAAAAACGAAGGGATGGTTTTCATTTCTGTCTCGACTGCGAAGCGGAATATTTAAAGATTCCAATAAGTTTAAAATATTAATATAATCGAGTTCCCATGACACAGAAAATCCTAAAAGTTCAGGATTTCGCGGCACAGATTCTCTAATATCGGTAAAAAGTCGGCTAACTTCTACATCTGGGTTTAAGGCAAAAGTAGACCAAACAATCTGATAACCTAAGCTGGAAATACCAATGGTATATTCATTGGGAAATGCAAAAATCAAAGGGATCGGATCTGCGTTTTTAGATGCGGGAGTAAATAAATATTTTTCTTCTGTAAAATTGATCACGTTCCTAAAATTTCCTTACTGCGATCGCTCAAATTAGTTTTAGTTTTTTCTAACCGCATCCCTAAACCTGCCTCATTATTTCTCATCTAGTCTAGCGGAATATTAGCAAGAAAGGGGTGGTTTTATTGAAAGGGGACAGCTACAGTTAAACCCAGAATTGATGTTAGTGCTTCCACGATGACAACCCACTCCTCAAACCCAGAAGATTACGATCGCATTGCCCAGGCGATCGCCTTTATGCAGCAAAATTATTTGAATGCCCCAGACCTCGCCACTGTTGCCCAACAGGTCAATTTGAGCGAATATCATTTTCAACGAATATTTGTACAATGGGTGGGAATTAGTCCCAAGCGTTTTTGGCAATATCTGACGGTTGAATACGCTAAAACGAAAATGGCGGAAACGAGAAATTTGCTCGATCTGGCGCTTAATTCTGGCTTGTCGGGGTCCGGACGTTTGCACGACCTTTTTGTAAAGCTGGAAGCCTTGTCACCGGGAGAGTTTAAGGCTGGGGGTCGAGGTTTAACGATTGGCTACGGCCTCCACGATACCCCATTGGGGCGGGTTTTGCTGGCTCAAACCCCTCGCGGAATTTGTAATTTCTATTTGCTTGGGTCTATCGGGGAGGAAGCAGCAGGGCAATTTTTGCGGGAAGAATGGCCGAATGCTGAAATAAGGTGTGATCGCGCCACGACTCAAGCAATGATCGCGCAAATTTTCCACCGCGATCGCTTCCATCAGGACAAACCCCTTAGCTTATTGGTGAAGGGAACAAATTTTCAAATCCAAGTCTGGAGGGCGCTTTTACGCATTCCTTTTGGGGGTCTTACCTCCTATCAAACCATCGCCCAGGCGATCGGTCGTCCCAGGGCGGCGAGGGCGGTAGGGAATGCCGTAGGTCGCAATCCTATCAGTTATTTAATCCCCTGTCACCGCGTTTTGCGAGAATCTGGGGCATTGGGTGGGTATCGCTGGGGCTGCGATCGCAAAGCCCTCATTCTCGGTTGGGAAGCGGGTTTGGAGGGTTTGGAGACCAAACCCCTACGTTTCCCGGATGGCGATCAACAATCAGAAATCGTTGTCTGAAGATGTTACTCTGAAAGTCCTTTTGTTTATATTTAGAACAATTTATTGTTAATGCCATTTGCAGCCTATCAACCCATCGCGGCGATCGCGACAACTCCCAGCGCGATCCTGACCCTAAAACCCTTCTGTCAAGCAAGTAACGCCGTCTTGTATGTTCCCCAAAGTAGGGGTTTGGTCTCCAAACCCTCCAAACTACAAGAAAATGTGCAGTTTTACCAAGGCAGTCTCAAGGAGCATTTAGAAACAATTTGGCACGATTATAAAGCCTTTGTTTTTGTTTTGGCAACAGGAGCCGTCACTCGCCTCATTGCCCCCTTATTAAGCGATAAAAGCACAGATGCGGCGGTTTTAGTTGTAGATGAAGCGGGAGAATTTGTGATTAGTTTGTGTGGAGGACATCAAGGAGGAGGGGATGCTTTAACCCGACTCGTCGCCCAAACAATTCAAGCAACCCCTATTATTACCGGGGCTTCTCACAGTTTAAATTTACCCGGAATTGATATTCTCGGCCTTCCTTTTGGCTGGAGGAAAGGAAGCGGAGACTGGACGGGAGTAAGTGCGGCGATCGCCAAACAATACCCCGTAGAAGTCATCCAGGAAACCGGGTCTACTCTGTGGCAAAATGCCCTTCCCCGCGACCATCCCTTTCAGTTTCAGGAAGGAATCACCCCCCAAGGACGAGTTTGGATCGGGTTTACTCAACGCACATTTAATCCCAACGCAGATATCCCTAAAGTCCAATGGCATCCCCGCGTCTTGTGGGTGGGGCTGGGATGCGAACGAGGAACGCCGAAATCCCTCATCGATCGCGGACTTAAAGCCGTTTTTCAAAGCAACCATCTCGCAGAAGCGGCGATCGCGGGTATTGCAACCATCGATATTAAAGCCGATGAGGTGGGAATTTTACAACTCTGCGAGGAACGAGATTTTCCCCTCCGCACCTTTTCAGCCGAGGCATTAAAAAGCGTCGCTGTCCCAACACCTTCCCCAGTGGTCGATCGCGAAGTCGGTACCCCTAGTGTCGCCGAAGCCGCTTGTTTATTGGGTTGTGGGGGTTTGGAGACCAAACCCGTACATTTGGGTTTGGAGACCAAACCCGTACATTTGGGTTTGGAGACCAAACCCCTACCCTCCAAACCCCCACATTTATTGGTGAAGAAACAGGTTTATAAGGAGGAAGGGGTAAAAGGTGCCGTGACGATCGCCGTTTCCCTCGCAGAGGAGGAATTTACGGGACTTGGGGGGAAACTCTTTCTGGTGGGGACGGGACCTGGTGCCTTAGATCAGATGACCAATGCTGCCCGATCTGCTGTAACCGAGGCTGATGTTATTATTGGCTATTCTCTGTATCTCGATTTAATTGCCCCTTTGCAACGTCCTGGGCAAATTATAGAATCTTTTCCCATTACTCGAGAACGCGATCGCGCTCAACGGGCGATCGCTCTGGCAGAATGGGGGTTAACTGTAGCGGTAGTCTCTTCAGGGGACTGCGGCATTTATGGGATGGCGGGGTTGGTCATGGAAGAACTTAAACAACAGGATTGGGATGGTAAAACCCCTCAAGTTCAGGTATTTCCGGGGATTACTGCCCTACAAGCCGCCGCTTCTCGGGTGGGTTCGCCTTTAATGCACGATTTTTGTGCGATTAGTTTAAGCGATCTTTTAACGCCCTGGGATGTTATTCTCAAACGCTTGCAAGCTGCGGCGATGGGGGATTTTGTGACCGCACTCTATAATCCGCGATCGCGTCAGCGTCAAGAACAAATTGTACAGGCACAAGGAATATTCCTACAACATCGCCAAGGCAATACCCCCGTTGCTTTGGTTAAATCTGCTTATCGTCCCGATGAGGAAATTCAAATCACCACCCTCGAACAAATGTTACAATTTCCCATTGATATGCTAACCACAGTTATTATTGGGAATTGCAGCACCTACCAACATCAAGATTGGCTGATTACTCCCCGAGGCTATCTCGGTAAGCAATAGTGTGGCATTTATGAATAATATTTGGTTCGATCGCCTGCAAAACTCGCTTTCTTTAACGGCTGCCGATCAAACGGCGATCGCGCAATATATCCTCTCAATTTTAGACTACTCGGCGGAAAATCTTCCGCTTCCTCAAGCATTACAAAGCGATCGCCAACCGCGTATTGTTTTTTTCTCGACTAGCGACACACAAACCGCAGCAAAAGTGTTGTGGGGGAAAG
>NZ_JAYGHV010000328.1:0-6841 GCF_034932145.1 Spirulina sp. 06S082
TCGTAGACTAAGCCAATATTGTTGAGGGTTTGGGCTTCTCCCCCGCGATCGCCCACGGCTTGGCTGAGAGGCAAAGCGCGTTCGTAGTATTCAAGCGCTTTCTGCTTTTCTCCTAGGGAGTCGTAGACTAAGCCAATATTGTTGAGGGTAGCGGCTTCTCCAGAGCGATCGCCCACCGCTTGGAGAAGGGGCAAGGCGCGATCGTAGTATTCAAGAGCTTTCTGCTTTTCTCCTAGGGAGTCGTAGACTAAGCCAATATTGTTAAAGGTGGCGGCTTCTCCCCCGCGATCGCCCACGGCTTGGTAGAGAGGCAAGGCGCGATCGTAGTATTCAAGGGCTTTCTGCTTTTCTCCTAGGGAGTTGTAGACAGCGCCAATATTGTTGAGGGTGGCGGCTTCCCCCCCGCGATCGCCCACGGCTTGGCTGAGGGGCAAGGCGCGATCGTAGTATTCAAGGGCTTTCTGCTTTTCTCCTAGGTCGGAGTAGACAAAGCCAATATTGTTGAGGGTGGTGGCTTCTCCTCCGCGATCGCCTACTGCTTGTCGAAGGGGCAAGACGCGATCGTAGTATTCTAACGCCTTCTGCTTTTCTCCTAGGTCAGAGTAGACCCTGCCAATATTGTTGAGGGTTGCAGCTTCTCCCCTGCGATCGCCCACGGCTTGGATGAGAGGCAAGGCGCGATCGTAGTATTCAAGGGCTTTCTGCTTTTCTCCTAGGGAGTCGTAGATTCTACCAACACCCAGGAGAGAGAGCGCTTCTGAACTTTGATCACCAGCTTGGCGAAAGAGAGTCGCCGCTTGTTCCCATTTAATCAGGGCTTGTCGGAGAGATTCTGCCGATCCCTCTCGAAACAGTTGCAATCCCTCTTGAAAAACCCGGTTTGCCTCATCTAAGTCCGGCGACTGTTGGGCGATGTGGGTTTCAACGGGTTTTCCCTGTGCCATCCCAGAGACAGGCAGTATTGCCGCACTTGCTACCCCTGCCAGGATGCAGCCCCAGATTTTTGTTCTCTTTTTCATCGCGCCTTCCCTCAACCCTTCACATTTTCTCCGATATTACCGGATATTATGGCGATGGGCAAGCCTAGGATTTTAATTCTTGACAACTATTCTTTATGTTTTTTTACAGGACAAATAATGCGATCGCGATCGCCTGAAAATTGATAGCACTAAAAAAAGTTCAATACATCCGATGTAAAATGTATTCAGCCAAATCTCTGAGGGCTTGAGAACATTCTGAAGGCTTAAACGTGGTTAGATGTTCGATCGCCTGGCAAGAATGATATGCTGCCAGTTGCCGCGATTTTTCAATTCCCTCACTTTCTTTAACCAAGGCGATCGCCGTCTCTAAATCCCCTTCTTCGCTAAATTCTCGCTCAATTAAAGTCGTAATATAAGGATTTTCTTCTATAGCATACAATACCGGCGCTGTCAAGTTCCCACTGGCAAGATCGGAACCGGCAGGTTTGCCCAAGACATCACTTGAAGCCGTAAAATCTAAAATATCATCAACAATTTGAAAAGCCAAGCCAAAATGACGACCGTAATGATAAATATCTCGCGTAATTTCGTTGGTCGCATCGCTCAATAATGCCGCAGATTTAGCACTATTCGCCATCAAAGATGCCGTTTTATAATAACTCTTCTCTAAATAAGATTCGATCGATATATCAGTATCAAAGCGATTCAGACTTTGCTGAATTTCCCCTTCGGCAAAATCGCGAATCACCTCAGATAGCAATTTTACCACTTCAAGATTATCTAAATTAGCCAAATACCAAGAAGATTGAGCAAACAAGAAATCCCCTGCCAAAACAGCAATACGATTACCAAAAAGACTATTAACCGTTGCAACCCGACGACGAGTATCGGATTCATCCAGCACGTCATCGTGAACCAGACTGGCAGTATGAATCATCTCGGTAATTTCTGCAAGCCGACGATGGCGAGGGGTAATATCTTGATCTAACATTGTCCCTCGAGCCACCAATAGGACGATCGCGGGTCTTAATCGCTTGCCTCCAGCCCCAAACAAGTGTTCTGCCGCAGCGCTGAGGATGGGGTGTTTTGCGCCGATCAGTTGTTTTAAGTTGTTCGCTAAAATTCCAAGGTCAGCATCGACTGGGGAAAAAAGAGATGTTACTGAGGTCATTTTTTTGCCGTGTCTGGCTAAATTTAAAAAACTTTACATACTTTTTAACATATTTTAACTTAAAAAGGAGTTTTCCCAAGCAAAGGCAAAAGGTAGAACTTTCTTTTTTTCTGAATTCCGGTCTCTTAACCTTTACGCTCGATCTCATAATAAACCCACTAAATGTAGGGGTCCATTACCCGTAATTAATTCGATCGCCAGTACCAAGAATCCTAGCATTGCCAAGCGACCGTTCCATACTTCGGCCGCCGTTGTCATACCCCATTCCCATTTTTCTGGGGGATAAAGTTTAACTTTTTTCTCCATGCGTTTTGCTTCAGCAAAGGTTTGAGGTGGATTGGAAAGCGCGTCCATCACTAAAGTTTTTAAGGATTCGATAAAAAGCGGATGGGTATTTAAAGCAGGAACTCGACCAAAGTTTTTGATTCCCGCTTCTTCAGCGATTTCTCGATATTCAATATCAATTTCTTGCAGGGTTTCGATATGTTCGGAAACAAAACTGATCGGCACGACGACGATATCTTTAATACCCTCTTCTCCCAAAGTCACTAAAGCATCTTCCGTATAGGGCTTAAGCCATTCTACTGGTCCGACGCGACTCTGATAAGCGAGGGTATGAGGATTAGGTCGGTTTAAGGTTTCCATAATCAAGCGGGTACATTCCTCAATTTCGTGTTGGTAGGGATCTCCCGCTTCTTCAACATAACTGACTGGGACTCCGTGAGCGCTGAAGAAAAGATGAACGCGATCGGGATGAGAAAATTTATCTAACTCCCCAGCAATTAATTCTGCCATTGCTTGCAGATAGAAGGGTTGGTCGTACCAAGAAGAAATGACGGTATAGCGTATTTTAGCCAGTTGGGGGTCTTCTTGCCAAAGGCGATCGAGCAGTCGAAAAGATGACCCACTCGTGCTAATGGAGAATTGAGGATAAAGGGGAAGAATGACCAACTCTTCGATCGCATCTGCTTCAATCTGCGCGATCGCATCTTCTGTAAAAGGATGCCAATAACGCATCCCTACATAAATTTTAGCATTGCATCCCTGTTCTCTTAATTTTGCCTGTAATGCGACTCCTTGTTCTTCTGTAATTTGTCGCAGGGGCGATCCACCGCCAATTTGTTTATAATTCGCTTGGGAAGTATCCGTGCGTCGTGTCGCAATAAACCACGCTAAGGGCTTTTGCAACCAAGGAAAAGGCAAGCGGATGATTTCGGGATCGGAAAATAGATTAAATAGAAACGGGCCAACATCTTCGAGTTTGTCTGGCCCTCCTAGATTTAACAACAATACACCTATACTATTATTTGTAGCCATAACAGTTTTCTAGATTTTTTCAGATTCTTTACCAAGTGTAACAATATATGTTGTTTCTTCGTTAACCTAAATACAAGGAAATTGGCACTAGCAAGGAGTTGCGAATTTTGGCCACAATTTTTAGATCCCTCAGCTATCGGTATCAATGGTTATATGACAGTATTACTCGTCTTTCAGCTTTAGCGGTGGGTGGAGAGGCACGTTTTCGTCAATTGGCTTTGCAAGGTTTACCGATTAAGCGAGATACAGACATTCTCGATTTATGTTGCGGTGCAGGTCAAGTGACGCGGTTTTTAGTGGGTTTGTCCGATCGCGTCACGGGTTTAGATGCGTCTCCAAAGGCGATCCAACGTGCCAGTGAAAATGTGCCTCAAGCAAACTATATTGAGGCTTTTGCGGAAAAGATGCCTTTTGAGGATTGTACATTTGATCTTGTTCATGTTAGCGCCGCTTTGCACGAGATGAATCCCGAACAATTTCAGCGCATACTAGGGGAAGTATATCGTATTTTGCGACCGGGCGGAATATTTGCGATCGTTGACTTTCACCAACCCACCAATCCTATTTTTGTGCCTGGTTTGGCGCTTTTTATGTGGTTGTTTGAAACAGAAACAGCGTGGCAATTGCTGCAACGGAATTTAAGCCAAGAATTGGAGAATATTGGGTTTCAAAGATGCGATCGCACTCTTCATGCAGGAGGAAGTTTACAAGTTGTTCAGGCAAGGAAGAAACTTTAAATTTTAAAGATAAATTTTAAAGACTAAACAGTTTTTTGACTCGATGGCGAACCCAGTCTACAACATTGTTATTATCGTCTTTTTCATCAAGTCCCATGTCTTGTAATTGTTTGCGTCGTTCGGATAATTCTTGCTGGTGTTTGCTTAACTCTTTAACAATATTCTCGGCTAACTCTAAGTTTTCGCGCAGTAGCCTTTTAAAGCCGCGATTATTAATAACAAATAAAATAGTATCTTTCTTGGCGATTACCGTCGCAGTACGAGGAATGCCTAACATTAAAGCTAACTCGCCAAAAAATTTACCTGTTTCTAATGTTGCCAAATGTTTGTCAATTTTTTGGGCATAAACATCGACTGAACCGGATAAAATAATATAAAAAGCATCCCCTGGATCCCCTTCTCGAAAGAGTATATCTTCTTGTCGCAAGCGCTTGCGATAGCCAATTTCAATTAATTCTCGCAATTCTAGATTGGTAAAGCCTTGAAAATAAACTACCTGCTTCAATAAATCGCGAATAGAGAGTGCTTTGGGAGAAGATGGAAGCGGCGATCGCATCTCATCTCCTGCCGATCGCAGCGATCGAGAGGGATGAATGATAGGGGAAATAACTTCAGGATTTCGTAACCATAAATCTTGCTGAGGAAAAGGAACATGAATGCCTTGGTGTCGCAAACTATCTTCAATTAAAAAGTTTAACATACTTTTAACATAGGGTTCGCGATCGTAACCCTGAACCCACACCCGCAATTCAAAGTTTAAAGCATGATCTCCAAAATTCCTAAAAAGAACGTGAGGAGAGGGATCGTGGAGAACATTGGGTTCATTATAAGCGGCATTTAATAATGCTTCTGTAACTAACACGGGGTCGCTATCATAGGCAACCCCAATAGGAATATGAATGCGTCCTAAAGCATCTTCATAATTCCAATTAAGAACGCGATTTTCCACCAACTGACTATTAGGAACAATAACATCTCCACCTTCCCGAGTCCGAATCACCATCGATCGCAAAGAAATTGTTTTCACATATCCGGAAAGACGGTCAAATTCAATAAAGTCACCCACTTTAACTTTACGTTCTAATAACAATGTTAAACCACTAACGGAATTTTTGGTAAAGTCTTGCAAACCAAAACCAATTCCCACCCCAAAACTGCCTACAATCACCGCAAGAGATTCAAATTTAAAACCTACACCTTGTAGTAGAATAACAAAAGCAAGACAGCCAAACCCATAACTAATTAAAGTTGCGATCGCTTCTCGATTACTGGCATCTAACTTTAAAGGTTTGAGCAGTTTTGCCTTCAACAATCGACGTAATAAACGGACGCAAAAGAAAACAACAATTGAAGCTAAAAGTAATTGAACAATTGACCCAAGACTTAGATCGGACTCATTGCCAAAGAAGGGGGTTTCAAAAATATTTTTGAGGCGATGGTAAAATAGTTCGACAAAAGAGCGCATTATAAACTAACAATCCGTGAATATTGAATGAGATTAGTTATTTCCGTACCATGTAATTGGTAAAGGTGGTGTAGCTGGTAAATGAGAATAGTCCGTTTGGGTTTCTGTATCGAGGACTGTTTCGACTTGATTATAGATTGCTTCAGCCTCTTCAAAAGAATTACCAATACTGGTTAATCCTAACTTACCAAATTCCGATAAAGCACCCATTAAATGAAAAACCGTTCCCGTCTTCGTGCTACTGTCAAAATGTAAGCGATGACGGGTAATAATATCCATTAAATCCCCTGGTAATAAACCCCGATAACTGGATTTCTGTAAATTATCCGATGCAACATAATATTTTTCTCGATCTTGACTGTGAAAGAGTCCTGTTTTGGTTCGATATTCCCCATTTGTTAATAACTTGAGTGCCATAAAAGGATGAGTTGTTCCCCCTTTACGCAGATTAATTTCTATGGCATAAATTTGCCACTCTGGGTCGCGATCGCGCTGTCGCACTGCAACAAAATCAACACCATACCGTTCCATTGCTCCTTTTGCTGCTAAAACTTCCCCGATTCTAACCCCTAATTCTTGCAGTTGCAAGCGATAAACTGCATCGGCTGGGAAACGACAACCTAGGTAAATTTGTCCGTCGGGACCGCCGAGAATTTGGTCGTGGGTAGAGAGTATTTCTACATTTCCCGATGGAGTAATATAACCTTGAAAACTGGGCGATCGCTTCTCTTCTCCTTCGATATACTCTTCAACAATTGCGCCTAATTCTGGCAAGCGACTGGAAAAATTTTCCCAAGTTTCATCCTCAGCTTGAAAACGGAGATGAGGGAGGCGATCGCGCAAGGCTTCTCGTGCCTGTTTTAAGCTCGTTTGGCGAGGAGAACGAGAGGAAACAGAGGTTAAGTCCAAAAGCGCATTTCCTTCCCCAGAAAAGCCTTCATTGAGTTTAATGACAATGCGTTTTAAATCTGGCTTTCGTTGCCATAATTCCGCCGCTTTCGCCAGTAAATCATCTTCATTTTCCACAGAAAGACTGCCATCGGGATGTAAAACTTCTGCCGTTGCAAAAATTTCCCGGCTGCCACTTTTTGAACCCCAATAGAGTAAATCTGGACAGGATGCTAACAGGGGAATTCCTAATTTTAAGGATAATTCTTGTTCTAATAAAGAA
>NZ_JAYGHV010000329.1:0-6632 GCF_034932145.1 Spirulina sp. 06S082
AGTCTCAAACAAGTTGAGTATGCAACAGGGGCAAAGCATCGTTTTCTTGAAGCCTTACGGGGTTACAAAAGACGAGGCCGCCATTTGGTAATTTGTTTAAGTGGCGATCGCGCGTTAAACTTAAGAAAGCACTTTTTACAAGTTCTCAACCAGGAGTTAGAAAAAGAAGGAATTACTAATGCGATCGCCGGGCAAATTTGCCAAGAACCCCTCGATTATCTAGAAAATCTTGTTCCCGGCGATCGCCAAAAAGCAGAGGATTTTTTACAACAAATTAGTGCAGAAATCGATCTAGATGGACTAATTGAAGAACTCAAGGATAACAACTATGAAGTTATCTCAACAGTCAAAGATATCTGTAAAGAGATTACGGGGATAACTCCAGATTTTGAAGCAAATGTCGATCTTGAGAATATTTTAAGCGATGTTATTGAAAATCTTTGTCAAGGGCAGGATTCAGTTTATCAAGGTGTTATTATTCTGTTTGACGAACTCTACAATTATTTATTAAATTGGTCAAGTGATACTGTTGCGGCTGGAGGTCTTTCCCTACAAAGTATTACCAATATTTGCGAACGATATAAAAGCAAAATTGCCTTTCTTTGCCTTACTCAAAAACGGCCTTCAAGTTATACACCCAAGAAAGAAAGTCAAGAATATCAGCGCATTAGTTCTCGTCTTGAATTGCAGCAAAGCACTTATGAACCTATTGCCAGTCTCGAAAGAGTCGTGGGTGGATTGTTATCCCAAAAAACGAAAAATTCTGATTGGACAGACTTTTTCAAACGTCATCAAAATACTATCTTCGATCTGAATACAAAAATTTACCAAAAACGCACAGCAAATTATTATGAAAGTAGGGGTTGGGAATCGAAAGATTTTTATGAACAGATTACCC
Organism: Spirulina sp. 06S082; assembly: GCF_034932145.1. NCBI lineage: Bacteria > Bacillati > Cyanobacteriota > Cyanophyceae > Spirulinales > Spirulinaceae > Spirulina > Spirulina sp. 06S082. Next base: position 899 of record NZ_JAYGHV010000329.1, read on the forward strand.
TCGGTTGCTTTCCCTTACATCCTCTAACAACCTATCTTCTCTGTAATCTTGATTTTACTCAAGGCCGCACAGCAATTCAATTTATTCAAACCGAAGCTAAACGTTTTATTGAAACTGAATCTGTTGAAAAAAACGGTCGATTAAATTTGATTTACCCGATTGTTTTAGTTGATGCGTTTGAAAACAACTTTGCCAATTCTCAATCTAGTCAATATTCGGATTTTTGCCGATCGCGAGATAAGATTTCTGCCTCTGCATCCCCAGAAGAACTCACGGTATTAAAAGCAATCTTTCTCTTTTATGCAGCTACAGGAGGAGGAAGTAAGGCACATCTTACCAAATTGGAAAACGAACCCCATGAAGAGATTTTAGAACTTTTAACAGGAATTCCTACTCGCACTTTAAAAGAAATTCTCAATCGCTTAAAAGACGATCTCAATGTTATTTATTATACGAAAGCAGATAATACTTATCGCTTCTATTCTGGGGGAATAGGAGTTGGAGATTTTTTAAAGCGGATCGAGGAGAAAAGTCGCGATCGCAAACCTTCTCTTACACCAGTACAAGAATATTTACAAAACCATATTACCGATTACTTGGACGGAGAAACCGTAATTCCTCAACAGTTTGTCCAACAAAATAAACTAATTGGTAAAGACTGGCAATTTGCTTGCACCATTTTTACATTATCAGAGTTTCGTCAAGCCCTAAAAAATCCTCATAAATTCCCAAATTCTTTGGGAAATGTTGCTTATATTATCGCAGAAACCTCTGAGGAACTCAACCAACTGCGCCAAGAAATCAGTACTCTTCTCACTCTTCCTAATGATAATTCTAATACAATTCAACATCGTCTCGCAGTAGCGATCGCCTCTCAATCCGCCTCAGAATTAGCAAGAGTGATTGATAATCTAAAGTTAGCCCACAACGAGGATATTCAAGAGTGGGGAGAAGCAAGAACACAAGGGATAAAACAACTGGCAGAACATCGCGATCGCCTCCTCAAATCGTTATTTCACAATCGGTCTTTTCACTCTCATCTCAACAGTCAAATTTCAACTGGCGATCGGCAAAATATCTCTTTCGTTATTAGCGAGTTATTGACTCATCTTTATCCACTGATCCCCACAGTGGCAGGAGTGGATAAAATGGCGATTAATAATAGTCGGAGTAGTGGTATTATTGGCTATGTTTGTAAACGCCTATTAGCAAAGGATTTAAAACCTAAAGCCTTTCCTAATAGTTCCTATCTCAACCTCGTTGATCCGGTTTTTGTTAACGCATGGAGAATATTGAGCAAAACTTCTGAATGCTACACTGTTAAAGAACCCGAAAATTCCAATATCAAAGCGGCATGGGATCGGATTTCTAAACTTGTAGAACTCCCTAAAAATGACAAAGAAAAAACCGTCAAAGTTTCTGAAATTTGGCAACAATTGAGTTCTCCTCCCTACGGATACAATGAGAATACATTTTCTGTTCTCTTCACAAGTTGGTTAGTTTATCATCATAGTGAAGTTTTATTAAAAGGTGGTTTTGGGATTCCCAAAACCAAACGAGAAACAGTTCCTATTGTAGCAAAGTCGCTTCGATATTGGGAAGGAACTAATGTTTTTGATAAGCCTAAAGATTTAGTCCATGACTGGATTTTAAAGCCCAAGTCACAACTCATTCGCCGCAAGATTATAATTCCAGATGCTTTACCCAAAAGTTTAGATTATGACCGCGCCCAAAAATTCATTGAAGAGTACAAACGCTTTTTAGAAAATCCCTCCGATCGCGTTGATATCGAGTCTTACCAAAAGGACTTAGAAAAACTTGAAAATGCAGTCAAACAAATCGATCGATCGCTTAAACCTGTTGAAGAAATGGAAAAGTTAAGCGAAACAGAAGAGATTGAAACTTATATCAAATTACTGACAAATCTAGATCGACCTTTAAAGCCAATTTATGAATCCAATGTAACCATTAATCCTAGCGATCGCCAAACCGACAAACAACGAGAAGCGAAAATAAAAGTGGTGGGAAAAATTCGAGAAGAAATCGAATCTTTACGCGATCGCAATGCTTTTTTAAAAACTGAAGCAGAATGCGGAGGACAGCAAACAACTATCCAAAATATTCAAGAAAAACTGCACAAGATTGAAGAACTTCCTCGTGATTTTGACGATCTTTTTCAAGAAATTGCAACGAAAATACAAACACAAATTGAGTCTCTTAAAAAAAGCGAAATATCCATTTCTCCCTTAGATTTACTCAATCAAATTGAGATGAGTTCTACTCCAACAATTCGCAGTTGTGAAGATGCGATCGCTCAAATTGAAAAGCTAGAAAAGCCAGAAAATTATTTACCACAGTTCGAGAAAAAAATCAAGGAGTTTCGGAATCAAATTTACAGCTTTTGTAAACAAATCAGACAATTGCGCGATCGCCTAGCAAAAATTGATAATCTCAAACAATTGGAGTCAATTCGTGAGGAATATAATCAAGTTGATTATATCTTTCGTGACTCTAAATACGACTCTTATTATCGAAAAATTCAAGATAGTATTCGCAAAGTGAAAGAAGATTTCGATCGCCTGCAAAAACTAGAAATATCGACTCAAAATTGTTCTGCGATCGCCCAATGTCAAGAAACTTTAAAAACCCTGCAAACAAAACAGAATAAATTTAATACACCTTCTCGCTTTCAGAAAAATCTCCAATCTCTAGAGAAAACACTACAAAATAAGATTAAAGAAGCCAGTCAACAGCTAGAAAAATATTCAGATCAATTCAGAAAAATCAAAACGAGTCAAGATGCAGGCAAACAGAAAGAAGAACTTTTGATCCAAAAAAACCATTATCTTCACTCAGACTTAGTAGATCGCTATAATGAGATTTATCAGGAGATTTGCGATCTGGTTGAACTGTTTAGACTGTATGAGGAAACTCCCTTGAATACCCTTTCCCATTGCCAACAGACTCAAGAACAAATGTATATTTGGATGAATCAAACCGATCCTTTAACTCCTTGTTTGGATAATCATTTTAAGCATTTTCAAGAAAAACTGAAAGAAAAAGAAACTAAGATTCGTAAAGAATTGGTTGAAAAAGCTAAAAAATGGGTTAAAGAAATCGGTCAAAGTGCGATCGCAATGAGAAAAGGAGATCCCGGAGAAGAAAAAGTCAAACAAGCCCAAAATATTCTCGATCGCATTAAACAAGAACAAACCAACTTAATGCAATATTTAGAGTCAACCTTACAAGGAACCGTGAGACAAGTTGAGGATATCTGTCAAAAAGCGATCGCAGAACACCAACAAGAACAAATTTTATTGCTTTTTCAAGAATTAACCTCAGACCAAAAACAACAAGTTTATCAAAAATTACGCGATTATATGGGGTAAGGAGAAAAAAAGCATGGGAAAAGCAAAAGTAATTCAATTAGGAGAATTTGTCAATCAATCGGAAAGAGACGCGATCGCCTATTTGCGAAATCATTTATCAGAAGAATATACTCTTTTTACTAACCTTGAATTAAGACAAGGAGTAGAAATTTTTGAGATCGATCTTATTATTATATCTCCTCATTGCGTCTTTATCGTTGATATTAAAAACTGGCACGGATCGATTGAAATTATTGGAAACTACTGGCATCAAGATCGCTATCAACCGATTTTTTCTCCCCTCAAAAAAGTTCGCAGACACGCTAAAATTCTCAGTACATTAATTCGAGATAGCAATCATGTGTTACGCGATCGACTAGGAAAAGTACACATCCAAGCCGCTATTTTGATGGTCGATGTAGATATCAAGATTAACGATTCCGCACATCTTGACGACCATTCTATTACTTATCTCGATCGACGCTGCTTTGAATTTTTTCAAAGCACAAAATTAATTCCAGATTCTCGTTATTTCAATATAAAATCTTACCGTTCTAAAGTTGAAAATGCCATTCGCGGAAAATCTCGTCCTAGATCGAAATTCCCTTGCTATCGGGACTGGCAAGTTGAAGATAAACTGAGTGAACATAAAGGCTATAAAGAATATCGTGCTTATAAAATATATCTACAAAATATCAAAGTTCGCTTGCGAGTTTATGCTGTTGATCCGTGGTTAGAGGAAGAAACTCGCAAGCGTCAATACGAACTAATTTCTAATGCCTATCAAGCCCTTTCTACACTGCCAAACCATCCCAATATTTTAAACATTAAAGACGGTTTTAGTGGTGAGGATGCCGATACTTGGGTTTTGGTTTTTGATGATAGTCCTCGTCGTTCTTTGCGTCAGTTTATTGCAACAGATAATCTATCTCTCGATCGCAAACTAGAAATTATTCAAAATCTTTTAGATGCTCTCAATCATGCCCACAAACACGGCATTATCCACCGCAATATCACTCCAGATAGTATCTTATTTACAGAAGATTGTCAAGCTCAGTTAACAAATTTTGATTATGCTCGTATCAGCCAGAGAAATGCTACAATTGCTGAAGATATTAAAGAAGATTTAGAAGTAAATTCTATCTATCAAGCCCTTGAATGTTATACGGATCCCTCTCAAGCCAGTATCACCTCGGACTTGTTTTCTGCGGGTCTGGTATTTTATGAACTTTTAATGGGGAAACGGGCTTTTAAGACTGCGGAAGAATTGTGCGATCGCGAAGCAATATTTCCCGATCGCCCTTCCCAAAACTATCCAGAATTATCTCATAATTTTGATGAATGGTTACAAAAACTTTGTGCCTTCCATCCCTCAGATCGCTTTCAAAGTTGCGAAGAAGTCCAACAGGTTTTCAATACTTTGAACGCAAAATCTTCACCCGATCGCCCCTCTCTAGATTTAGCCAATTTACCTCCCGAATCTATTCTCGACGATCGCTATACAATTGTAAATCGTTTGGGGAAACCGGGAAGTTTTGCTGTTGCTTATCACGCGAAAGACGTAATGGGAGATGAATCTATTGTTTTAAAATTGGTCATTCGCGATCGCCACTCAGTTTACGATCGCCTCACCCAAGAATATCGAGTCTTAAGAAATGTTCCTCCCCATCCTCATATTGTTAAAGTTATCTCTGCGGGTCAACTGAAAGATGATACTCCTTTTATTACCTTTGAATATGTTGAAGGTAAAGATATTCACACAGCCATCGAAAATCATTCTTTTTCTCCCCCTGAAGCCTTAAAAATTGCCCAAGAAACTCTTGCAGGATTAAAACATCTTCACCAACATAAAGTTTACCATCAAGATATTAAGCCTTCTAATCTTATCCTTACCGAAACAGGAATTCGCATTATTGATTTTAATGTTGCATTATCTGGCGATCGAACAACTGCGGTGAATACGGGAACTCGTCCCTATATTCCCCCGGACTTTAAAGCCAATTCTCATCATAATTCTGAAGAAAAAATCGATCGCGATCTCTATGGATTAGGAATTACTTTCTATGAATGCGTGACAGGAAAATATCCTTTTACAAATCCTGTTCCCAGTTTGGATCAATCTCCACAAAATTTACATCAATTCTCTGGCTGTGAAGACTTAAAAGCAGAATGGAATGACTTTTTTACTCGAGCAATTTCCCCCTTACGTCGCGATCGCTTTACCTCAGCAACAGAAATGTTAACGGCGATCGATTCTTTGGAAAACTCCCAACCCAAAGCCGAACAAAAACCCCCTCTAGAAACAATAACATTACCTCCAAAACCGTCTCTAAAACTTGAAGTTGTCTTGGATCCAACAGGTCTCT
>NZ_JAYGHV010000330.1:0-6586 GCF_034932145.1 Spirulina sp. 06S082
GATTAATCACACCAATTTCATAAAATTTTTGTAACTCAGCTTTGATTTCTTCCCATTTACTATCCCACCATTCTGTAAAAGATATGCGTCTTCTCTCTTCTTCAAAACGCTGTGCTTCTTCGGGATTTTCCGAAAATTTTTGATTGACAAGATGGTGAATTTTTTCTGAGGTAGTAACAATTTTATCGATAGAGGCTTTACATCGTTTTTCAAGAATACTCACTCGTTCGGTATTAATATAGTTGAATATCCTCTTCTTGATTTCAGGAATTCCAGTTCCTTCCGTTTTTAATTTTTCATCATCAGCAATACTTGTTAAATTTCTTAGTTTTTCTCTGATATTACTGGCTTGGCCAATTTCTAATTGGGTATGTTCTTCTGCAAGATTATTTAGAATCAGATAGGCACCGGCTGAACCAGAAACAATACGATTATCAGGTAAATCAGCACGTTTTAACCAATCTTGAGAGGCTTCTTTAATATGGGTTCTAAGAGCTTCTGCACTACCTAAAGCATCTATATGACTTAAAAAAACAAAAAGTTTATCCGCAATAGTCACATTTTTATCACCTTGTTCGGTAAATTTAATAATTTCTAGTTCGGCTTCTCTAATACTGCGAAAGCGCTGAATGACTATTACCGCATCACAGTCTGAAAGCATTTGTTGTGCTTCGTCAACGTGCTTGGCTAACCCTGAATCTGAACCTGGAACATCATAAAAAACAATTCCTTCTGCTTGAGCAAGTTTATTCGTATACAGTCTGGCTTCTAGAACAGCATGAGCATATTTTTCATCAGCGACATATTTGTTAAGTTGTCCTCGAATGTCTTCTAATCGGGTAAAAGGAATAATAATATTTCCTTCTCTTCTAACTTGTTGTAAAGTTATTTCGTTCTCTCGAATTGTTTTTAAGTCTTCATTTGCACCCCCTATTTCTAATTCCTTAAGTAAATGACTAAACTGTTCTTCAGTACGAGTTTGAACTTCTAGTCTTTGCTCTGATTCACTTTTGACGGAATAAATTTGGGTAGTGGTGAAAGTACATCTTCCACCTTTAGCAGGAAGCAAGTCACATTCTAACCAAGCATTAATAAAGGTACTTTTTCCAGCTTTTTCTAGCCCTACAACAGCAATACGAAATTCTCGCTTTCTCAATCGTTCAAGTTGGCGGTTCGTAGGTTCTGCTTCTTGGACAAGTATTTCTGTTAATTTAGAGGGAACTTCGGCTTGGGGAAGTTTGGCTAAATCAAGGGCATAGTGTTGTATGTTTAAGACATCACTAAGACGAGTTTCATAGTAAGATGAGGCTGATTTCCAATCCATTGTTTAACTCCTTAAATTCGGTTAAATGATTCTAAACCATTGAGACTTCTTAAACGACCTAACTTTTTAATTTTACCTTTTGCACCAACAGGCATATCTCGTGTAATGACATATTTATTTTTTTTGCCCATAATTTCTCCTCCATTAGGAATATCGATTCTGATAAAACATTTACGTCTGATAAAAAAATTAAGCTGACTGTTAGGTGAGTGATTTTGAAATTTGTCAATATCAACAGCTAATCGATCGGCTTCTTCTACTGTAGTACATAAGATGTCTGATGCTGAATTAATTAGTTGAACAATTTGATTTTGCTCGATGAATTGTCCCACTTCTAAACTAGCAAATTCTGATGCAGAAATTTCTAGACAAATAGCAGTAGGTTGACTTGAATCACTAGCGTATTTTTCTATCAACGTCTCTTGTTTCTCTTGTTGTCGATTATACCTTGAGGATTTCCATTTTACAAATGCAAATCCTGAGAGTAAAATAAAAGCGGTACCGAATATACCTTCAAATTCAATTAATTGGTTTAGCACTCAAGTCTTCCTCCTCTTGAAATTTACCTAATTTAGAAAATTCTGTAGCTAAGTTTTTCGCATTTTGCTGGATAGGTTTCCAGATATCGCGCTGTTTTTCAAGATCAAACTCAGTTTCTCTTCTAGCCTTCTTTAATCGATCTAGATAGAGATTAATGATATCGTTTTGAGTTTTATCTACATTCTTTTGTAAATCATTGATTTGTTCTGATAACCATTCTATGACTTGTTTTAATATATCAGGTTCAACTTTTTTTAATTGTTTATCCCAATCCTCTAACATCTTTTCAGTGCTAGGGATATTAGCATCATCACTAAAAAGCTGATCTTGTTTTTTAGGCAAAATCCAAAACCAATGTCTCCAAGTCCTATGTTTTTCAGCATATCTGTTAGATTGAATATTTAACTGAGATTTTAAATTTAAGTTAAAATTTAATTTTTTTATAACTTTTTCAATATCAGAAGTAGGGAATTTTATGACAATATTTGGCGCAATATTATTTGAACCTTGCTCTAGATAAGTAAGATGATATTTGAATAATTCTGAGACTGATTCATATATTCTGTTTTTTTGTTGTTCAGATAAATCAGATAGAACTTGCACTATAATTGGATTAAGATGCTTAGATAAATCATTTAAGCCTTCTTTGAGTTTCTCCAATTTTTCTTTTTCATCTTCTGTTTTTGCAACTCTTATCTCTCCTTCTTTTGCTGTTGTACCACTATAACCCAATTGAATTAGTCTCTCTAAATCGCTTTTAAGTAACTTAACTTGTTGAGAATTAGCCTTTTTAAAGTACGGATGATCGAGAGAAATTTTTGCTTCATCTAAGGACTTGGCTACTGCTTCTAAAATTGCACCAACTCCTCTATTTAGAGATTGTTTCCAATCAACAAGGGGAGCTAATTTTTCTAGAATTTTACTATTTTCTAAAATTTTACTATAAATTTCTATACTTTGAAGAAGTTTTATAATTTTTATAATATTGTTATCGAAAATATTGACCAGATCGCCTTCTGTTTGCCGATCTAGATCTAGATATTCTTGTAATCCTCGATCAATTTCTTCAAAAGGGGCGCGAAAATTCCGATTACTAATTTCAATAAACTCATTTAGAGAAGAGTTTATATTTTCTATTTTTTCGTACTCTTCTTGATGATTTTCTTCTGAACTATTCAAAATGGCAGTTGTTGTTTGTACTGCCCATTGTGCAATGCTATTGCCCGCAGCTACATTAAACTTTTCTATCGCTTGGGGAATAACTAACTTAGGAAAATGTTCTGTAATATGTTTGTTTAAATCTTGTTGAAATTCTTTACCGTAGGATTTTTGTAATAAATCTTCAGCCACTCGTACTCGATCCTGTTGAGACCAATTTTCAGCTTTTCGTGGCAACTCATCCAAGATTGTTTCTTCGATTAAGAGATTACATTTACGATCGGCTTCTGTACAAGCTAAATTACTCTTATTTTTATCGCTACTTTGTATCTGTAAAGATAATAAAGCAGGCAATGTACTTAACTTAATAATTTGAAGATTTTCAATAGCTTTGGTATATTCTTTTAGTTGTTCAGTAAGTTCAGCTTTAATATTTCTTGTTATTTTTTCAATAAAACGTCTCTCGCTTTCTGGCCAATTTTTATCGGCTCGAAAAACATCAATTTTGTTCAAAATAAATAGCATTCGTTCTGGAGATCCTCCCAAACATTTAACCTCTTCAACTACCTGTAATAAAAGATTTTTGACTTTCTGAGGATCAGTTTCTTGACTATTATATGTTACCAAGCATAAAGCCTCACGACATTGCTTAATAACTTCCATATTACTATCATCACCCACATAAGATAATCCTGGAAAATCTAGAATTTTAACTCTTACACCTCTTGGTAAATCTCGTTCGTATTCTTTAAAAAGCCTGAAAGGATAATGTATTGTAAATTTAGGATAAGCCAGGTTGGGTTGCGCTTCTTTATTATCAAGATAACTAATCATAGCTTTTTCTAGGAGCGTATAGATTTGTTCCTCTTTAATATTATTCCATTTACCACATTCCCACAATGCTCCAGGTGTTTCTTCAATTATTAAAGTTTTTTCTTCGCTATACTCAATAGTAACTACTCCTGCACTCATTTCACTCACTGCTGTGGGAATAATATCAGCACCACAAATAAAATTCACCAGTGTACTTTTCCCACTACTGGTTGTGCCAGTTGTTGCTAAGATCAATGTAGGATGACGCAGTTCATCAAGGAATTTTTCTAAAGCAGTCTTTAGATTGTTTGATAATTCGTCTATCTCGGAATGATAAGATTCCGGAAGATGACGAATCATTGAAGTTTTGAAGTTCTCCCAAGAACCAGCGAGGTGTATTGCTTGGTTCTCCACTGCCTGGAAAATTTCGTAAGTTTTTTGACTCATAACACTTATGATTCTGACGGGTTAGTTAAATAACAATATCTCTAGTCAATCCCTTATAACAGTTTTATATGCTAGTGGTCTGCCATCCCTAAAATGACGAGTATAGCGCGATCCGTCAGGGATTGAAAATCCCTGTCTCATACGAAAAATCCATTGAAATGGATTCGGGTTATCGCGATCGCCCTTGCTCGCAAAAAAAACTCTGACAAACCACTAGACAATATCATAGACAAAAATATATCCGTCAATTCTTTTGTATTTTTTTATATTTGCGATAACTGATAAGTAGATTAAAATACTCGTAAAAGTAACTTATATAAAGAAATCTTTGTAATCCTATTAATGAGGACTTACGCATTAACGGACAAGATACACGCACTACTATAGCCAGAGAATACAGTAGTGGGAGCGTCTCGCTCCCTAATTGCGTAAGTCCTAATTGCCCTAATTGCGTAAGTCCTAATTGCCCTAATTGCGTAAGTCCTAATGGTATTAACCTACGATCCAATTGACCAAAGTTCGCACCGGATAACCCGTTGCACCAATATTATTTACACCCCCTTCCTTATCAGCCCAAACCGGTCCCGCAATATCCAAATGCGCCCAGGGCGTTGACTCAACAAACTGCTTTAAAAACAAAGCCGCCGTAATCGATCCAGCATAACGCGGACCCGTGTTTTTCATATCAGCAATTGGAGATTTTAGCCCCTCAAAATACTTCTCCTCTAAAGGCATTTGCCAGAACTTTTCGCCCCCTAATTCTGCCGCTTCTTGTAGTTCTCGGGCGAGGCTATCATCGGTACTCCACAAACCGCCAATCTCTTCCCCCAAAGCAATCACGCAAGCCCCCGTTAAAGTCGCTAAATCGATAATGGCATCAACTTCTAATTTCTCAGCAAATACCAGCGCATCAGCTAACGTTAAACGCCCCTCTGCATCAGTATTATTCACCTCAATGGTTTTGCCATTAGAAGCCGTGAGAATGTCCCCAGGGTGCATCGCCTTGCCACTGACCATATTTTCCGCCGCCGCACTGATAAAATGCACCTCAACATCTGGTTTCAGTTGCCCGATCGCCTTAGCAGCCCCCAAAGTTGCCCCTGCACCGCCCATATCCATTTTCATGGTTTCAATGCCCTTACTCACCTTTAAATTGAGGCCACCAGAATCAAAGGTTACGCCTTTGCCCACGATCGCCACCTTGCGGCGCGGCGTTCCTTTTGGCTTATAAGTGAGGTGAATAAACTTGGGAGGCAAGTCTGAGGCTTGAGAAACTCCCAAATAAGACCCCATGCCCAACTTTTCACAGTCTTCTTTTTCGAGAATGGTCAACTCCAAACCATAATTAAACGCAAGATCCCGAGCCGTTTCCGCGAGAGTGGTGGGGGTTACAGCATTCGCTGGAGCATTGACCAATTCCCGCGCCAGAATCACCCCCGAGGCGATCGCCGTCGCGGTTTGAATCGCCGTATCTTGGTTTCCCAGCCCCAAGAGTTCAACGGTTTCAAGGCAATCTCCTTTATCTTCGATTTCCGACTTAAAGCGATTGTCTAGGTGCAAAGTGAGCAACAATCCTTCCGCGATCGCGTGGGCGCTCAAAGCCCCATCCCCAGACACTGGTAGCCCAATACCGAGAGTTTTCACCCTTTCAGCCTTAGCAATGCGGGCGATCGTTGCCGTACTGTTTCTGATGCCATTTAGCTTGAAATCTTCCTCTTTCCCTAACCCCACTAAAATAATTTTGCGAATGGGACTTTTCCCCCCAACTCGAGTCACCGCAGAGCTACCGACACCCCCCGTAAATTCCGTTTCAGCGATTAACTCCGCGATCGTCCCGTCGAGTTTGTCATTCAAGGAGGCTAAATTCCCCGTGACTGCCACAGCACCTTCAAATAGCCCAATCGCCAGTGCATCGCCACTCCAATCCCATTGTGTTGTCTCTACTGCTTTAATGTCCATGCGCCTTTTCAATTATCAATCATCAATTATCAATTATCAATTATCAATGGAGAGTAGACAACAAGCAACAACCAACTAGGTTATGATATCTAGAGGTTTTGATGAGAGCAGGTCAGGAACCTCAGCCTAAAGGCGTGAGGCTTGAAAGAGAAATCTAACAGGCCATTCTGACCAGACTCAGTACCCCGCGTACTACGTTATTTGGGTCACGACACCTTGGAATGCGAAGCTAGTTCCTCGCTCTGTCGTTAGCAGTTAAACAATTTTAAGGTCACTGAAATAGTGCTGCTAACCTAACAAGCCCTTTTAACCTTGTCGAAGCTAACATTACCCTAGAAATAGGAG
>NZ_JAYGHV010000331.1:0-6245 GCF_034932145.1 Spirulina sp. 06S082
TATCGGCTAGAATCCGCTTGACGTTTTCTACTCCTTCTTCGATGGTGGCTTCATCGTCGGTGGCGCAATACATCCCTAGAAGATACTCGAGAACGTAGACGGGAACGTTTGCCCCTTCTTTAATGCGCTGGGTGAGGTCTTTGCGGACGACTTTCCCAGGGTAGGCCTCATTGAGTTTGCGATCTAAATCGTCCATTAACAATTAACAATTAACAATTAACAATTATCAACGATCTTTCTTTAAAAATCGCCAAAATCGTTGACGATTCCCAAGTTAATCGTCCAAGTTTCTCGTAGTAGTTCGCTGTCATCGTCCGTATCTTTAACAATTAACAGTCCTTTTGTTGGTGGGTTGGTACTAATGATGGTTAAGCGGATTTTCTGTTCGCGATCGCTCGGTTGAGGACGATCGCTCGCTAATTCTAGCGTGGGAATATCGGTGATGGGGTCAAAAGTTTCGAGGGTGTAGAGACCGACGGAAACGGCTCTCGCCCGCCATCTTCCCGTAACGGCTTCGGTTTGCACGAGGGTGAGATTAAAGCGATTATTCGTGACCCGACGAACGCGGACGTTGACCTGTACTCCGACTTTCTGTATCCGTCCTTCTTCCGTTTGGGTCGATCGCTGATGGCGATAGGCGAGAACGGGTACGCAGGTTTCCTGCAAGCTGGCTCCCCCGTGAACGAATTGAGATCCCGCACCCTGTAAGGCAAAACGCAGATTGCCTCGAGGAACGAGGGCAACCGGGTTGGAAGATAAATAAGGAAGGTTATAGCAGTGCGTTCCTTCATCGCTGGGAAGATGACTTTCCTGCAAAGGATCGATAAGGACATAACGGCGATGGGTTTCCAGTACGGCTTCTCCTTGAGGAAGGGAACGCTTATCGGCTTCTGCGAGGGGACGGCGTTGGTAAAGAAAGCCGTGATCGGCGGTAATGAAAACCCGCGTCCCGTTGAGAGAGTTGCAAATTCGTTTTACCAAGCGCAAGAGTTCGGCGATCGCCTCTTCGCAAGCTGCTAATACTTGATGTTCGCTGGCAGCTTTATCGCCAATGGCATCAATGACGTTATGGTAGATATAAATAAGGCGATAGGGTTGCACGGCTTCTCTTCCCTGGTCTGTATTCATCCCTAATAAATCCTTAGCAGATAGCACTTTAGCGGCGGTTTGAGAGAGTTGATTCAAGACCAACTCCCGCTTAAAGCTGCCTTGGGTACTTAGATCGTCTCGCAAAACATCATTGCGATCGCGCAACCATTCTAGCTTCGTCCCCGGTAACAATGCCGCCATTCCCAGTTTCGTTACGCTGGGGAGAACGCCGAACAGGGGTTTAAGTTCTATCGTTCCCCGTAGCTCTTTTTGAATCTGGGTTTGTAGTTCGCTGGCGACTTCGTAACGGAGGGCATCGGAGATGATGACAAAGGCTTTCTCGCGATCGCTTTTTTGCAGGACGGGCTTAACAAAATGATGATAAAACTGGTTCTGGGACAAGACTCCGGACAGTTCCCATCGTTCTCCCATTGCTTTGTCCCACGCTTCTCCCAAGCGATCGAGATACCATTGGCTGTAGAGGTTTTCGACAATTTCCGATAATTTTTTCAGGATGTCTCCCTTGGCCCGATCGCTTTGGACGATAAACTGTCGATAGGCGCGATCGAATTGGTGCAACTCCCCAACATAGCTTTGCCAGAGTTCTCGCGCATCCCCCGAGAAACCGTGAGGATAGCGATCTTTGAGGGAAAATAGGGCGATCGCGGCTTCGATCGCCTCGTAGTGATGTCGATAGTTCTCAAACCAAAAGAGCGTCCGCCGTCCTTGCAACCAAGTTCGCCAAGGGGTTAAATCTTCTCGTTGGCGAATGGCTTCGACGGTTCTTCGCAGGAGGACGCGATCGATGTCTTCAAAACTGGCAGCTTCGCAGAAAATTTCGGGGGAGAGGCGTTGCAATATCTCTAAAACCGGCAATTCTTCGGCAATTTGACTGCTTAGGTTCTTCCATTCGTCTTTGTCGATGCGATCGCGCATCCATTGGTCGATGAAAGCGTAGGCACGCTGTCCCGCAGGAATAATGTGAGGAGCTAAAGAATCCGGTACATTTCCATGCAAGGATTTGGCGAAGTGGGTCACGAGGAGTTGCTCGAAAAGTTTGTGCAGGCTGCGTTTTTTGGCGGTAAATTGGGTATGTTCGGCGGTCCACTGCCAAAAGGCTTCTACGAGATCGAAGCGATCGATCTCTTGCCACAAGTCGTTATCAGATTCTAGCAATCCCGCACTCAAGACTTTGCGGATCGCCAATCCCGCATCGGGAACTTTTAAGCCAACGACAGAGGATAAAATGGCCAAGAGCAATCCTTTCCGGTCGGTGTCCGGGGATAGCCCCATTTTATAGAGGCTTTCGCCGCGTTTTTTGCTGTTAAAAAATTTGAGATGCTGGCGAATGGTTTGCTCGAGACTGCGCTGTTTTAGGCCGAGGTCGGCAAAGATTAAGGCAGCACGATCGGCAGAAAATGTCAAGCCTGCCAGTTGGAGATCGAGCAATCCATTGTCTTCGGGTTTGGGTTCGGGAAAGGGGGCGTAGAGGAGAAATCGTTGCTCGGGTTTTTCGATGAGGAGGTGATACTTGGTGGAGAAGGGGCGATCGCTGAGTTGATATTTTTCGATGCCTTCGAGGTGCAGTTCGTTGAAAGTGTCTTGAAATTGTCCTTCGGGATCGTACCAGAATACCACTCGCCTGCTATTGTGATGCCAGCGAGTTTCGCTGTTGAATAATGCCAGAATGTTGTTTTGGATACGGTTAGGGTTCAATTTTCCTAGATCGGTTAATGGCTTTTCAAAGTTACGACTCATTCATTATTACGGGATCGTCAGGGGGGGGATGTCTGCCAATTTCTCGATCGGCTTGGCGAATTTGAATGACTCGTTCTCTGTTAAGCTGTAGCTGTTCGATTGTTGCACGGCCACAGGGCGTTAATCCTTGGATGTAGAGACAATTCTCAGACCAGATAAAATGTTCCCACCAGTCGCTTTCTCTAGGATTGAAAAGGGGAACTTCAGTCTGAGACTGGGGATCGATCGCGATCGTCTTATTTGATTTTCTGCGATTGCAATGGAAACAAGCTAGAGCCAAATTTTCAATATCATCGCTTCCACCACAGTCAAGGGGAATGAGATGATCTATGGTGAAGCGAATATACTGCCAGCGTTCCGACGCATGACAGTATTCACATAATCCATTTGCCCGTTGTCGGACTTCTTGCTGAATGCGATCGGGAATTTTACGACGAGACATTGATGTTAGATGATTGATTTTGAGACAAAGACAAATTTCGCACGGTTCGATTGAGAAAACTCAAATAATCGTCGATTTCTTCGTAGCAGTCTAATTCTGTTTCTTCTTCCGAACTTAACGGAGTTGCTTTCTGTTTTTCCAATAATTCTTCAATGCGGTTTTGTACGGTATTAGAGGCACGTAAAATTGGAATACCTTCTTCTAATTCAAGGCGAACTGCACCGTCTAATGGCAGGGATGCAGGTAAGCGATCGAGTTTGGGTAATGTGGAAAATGTCATGGTTTGAGTTTCTATAGTTGAATTTTTTACTGCCCGTTGACAATAGTACAAAAGTTATTTTGCTTGATAAGCCCAAGCAATCTCTCGGCTGGCTTCCCGAAGATATTGCTGATTTGTACTGTCATCAAGGGTAGGAACGGAGACCGTAAATGGTCCTTGGTAGAAAACGCTCAATAATCTGCCTAAAGCAAAAGAAACCGTTACGGGAATGGGCTGTTTCTTTCTTCGACTCATTTCCGTCCAAGCAAATTCCTGTAATGCCCGATAAAATTTGAGTAGGGCAATATCTGCTTCTCTCAGATTGGGCTGCAAGAGAAGATCGTCTAAGATGAACTGAATCGAGAGCAATCGTTCTCTGGGGGTAAGATTGGGTTCAATGCGATCGCTTTTCGCTGACTCGCACTGGGGGGCAATATCTCGTGCAATTTCCAGTAGAGTTTGATGGGCATTACCTAATTTTTGCAGCACGTAACCATTACCCTTTTCAGGATGTAAGGGACCTCTGAGGAAGGGACGACAAAAATAACCAATTTCTCGAACTAATCTTTCATAGCACACATCCAATATCATGTCATTGCTATAAGCATCGCATTCAAACCATTCCTGATAGGCTTGCAGGATAGTATCTCGATCTTTAACCGGAACTTCGCGATCGAGATACTGCAAGGGAAGGCTTAATTTGCGAGAAAACCGATAGAGTTGGTGTAAGGGAACTATTTTGATGTCTTGTTCGATGTCCATTTTTGACTCCTGATGAGGGGTGGGTGAGTTTTGAGGATCGAGATCGGCGATGGTTTTGGCGTAAAGTCCGGTACATTTACGCCGATCGGTTTCCCATCGGGCAACGGTAACGGCATCAACGTAAAGCCTTCCGGCAAATTGCGCTTGGGTTTCTCCCAAGGCACGCCGAATTCGCCGGATTTCTTCGGCGGAAAGTTGGTATTTTGACACAACGCAAGTTTACCACTGGTTATGATACTGCCAATTTTATAACCAATGGTTAAATTTAGTCAAGGTCAATTTTCCACTTTGCTGCTTTTTCGAGGTCTTTCATTTTCAGATCGGATCCTTCGTAAACTAGGCCCTTGAAGCGGGTGTAGTTGTAGGCTACGCCGTCGTCTAGGTCGAGTTGGATGCGTTGGTCGGCGAGGTGTTGCAGTTTGGCTTGGTAGTCCCGCAGTTCGAGTTGTTGCCCTTGCAGGTCTTTCAGGCGTTTGGCGAGTTGTTTTTTGCTGGCGGTGTGGGTGGCATTACCGAGGTCGGTTTGGGTACGCTGGATCTCGCTGTCGAGTTTGGTTTGCAGTTCTAAAACGTAGTCGGTTCGCAGGCGGGCGAGGGTATCTTCTTGGTAGCGGTGGAGGTAAACTAAGGCGTTGAAGGCGCGTTTTTTGCCACTGGTGAACAGCCAGTAAATGGGGCGTTTTTTGTAGGTTTTGATGTGGTCGGAGGTAAACTGGGTCAGGAAGTAGCGGCGGATGCAGTCGCGGGGGGTTTCGTTGGCTTTGCGGGTGAGGGCGTTGGCGATATATTCGAGGTTTTGGGGGAGGGTGTCGGGAGTGTAGGCGGTTTTTAGGAATTGGATCAGTTGGGTGATGATATCGTCGGGGAAGTAGGGGCGATCGGTGATGGGAATGATACCGTCGGAGTCGGCGGGGAAGGTTTGGTGTTGGCTGGGGTCGAAGGGTTGTCCGGCGTGGATGAGTCCGGGGCGATCGAGGCTATAGCGTCCCATCATACAGCCAACGGCATAGGAGAGGAGGGAGCGGATATCGCGGGACAGGTCGGCTTTACGGATGGTGATTTGATCGTCGGGGACTTCCGGGGTGAGTTCGTCTTGCAGTCCGTAGGCTTCGATCCAATGTTTATTATTTTCTTCTTCGAGGTGTTTGAGTTGGTTAAAGGCGGTTTCGCTTTGTTGTTCCCATTGTTGAAAGGCGCGTTCAATAGTTAAGGGTTTATCTAATAATTCACTATTGTTAATTGATAATTGATAATTATTAATTGATAACTGAACAAGGGGATGTTTTTGGAAGTCCCATGAGGTTTCAAAATTATCCCAGTCTTGACGAGAAAGCAAAATAAGACTGTTTACAGCCTTTTCTAGATTTGGAGGAGTCAGTTTTAAATTTAGAAGGAAAGGTAAGTTTAATATTTCTTTAGTTGTAAAACTTAAAGTTGGAGTTAAAATTTTAAGTAGATTTTGGGAAACTTTAGAACATAGAAAACTCAAAATAATCTCTTTGGGAGTTTCTTTGATTGTGAAACCTGTACGCCCAGTATCATCAAATAAAAATCCAGGTTTTACTATTCTAGCAGAAAAAAGACCAGAAGAAATTTTAGAATAAGTAATTCCTTCTTTGAAATAAAAAGAGGAATTTCTTACGGCAGAACTTTTATGTTGTTTTATTCTCATTCCATTGTTTTCCCAATCAACAATTGACTCATTATTCCCAAACCATTTTCTAAAACTTCCTCCACTGCTACAAGGATACCAGCGTATTTGATTATCTTTTGTTTCTATTATTTCAAAAGTATTAAAACTGATTTGACTAATTGAAACTTCCCACCATATTCTCTGAAATTGTTTGTTATCACCTGTTGACATACCCGCTTTAATTTTTAAAAATTCACCGATGGGAATATTTTTGGCAAAAACTTGTTTTATTGTATCGCTCA
>NZ_JAYGHV010000332.1:0-6190 GCF_034932145.1 Spirulina sp. 06S082
ATGATAACTTGGGTGAATACCGAAAAGCAATTGATTATTATCAGCAATCTTTAGCAATTGCAAGAGAAACGAATAATCGTAGAGGAGAAGGGACTTATTTAAATAACTTGGGAGTTGTTTATGAAAACTTGGGTGAATATCAAAAAGCAATTAATTATCATCAGCAATCTTTAGCAATTGCAAGAGAAACGAATAATCGTAGAGGAGAAGGGACTTCTTTAAATAATTTGGGAGTTGTTTATGAAAACTTGGGTGAATACCAAGCAGCAATTAATTATCACCAAAAATCTTTAATAATTAAAAGAGAAATAGGAGATCGTTCTGGAGAAGGTGGTTCTTTGTGTAATTTAGGAAGTGCTTATAAATCCTTGGGAAAATATCAAAAAGCAATCGATTGCTATAGTGTAGCTTTGCCAATTCTACATGAGATTGGACATCGCAGATTTGAAGCTAATACCTTCTTGAGCTTAGGTTATAGTTTAGCAAGATTAGGGAAGAAATGGGAAGCAAAACAGGCTTTTGAAAATGCACGTACTCTCTATCAAGATATGGAACTTGAAAAGAATATAAAAATCTGTGATAAAGCACTTTACAATCTCAATCAAATGGTTATTGCACAGCCCACATTTGTCCCACCTTTTGGTGAAGTTTTACCTCCTCCTGAAAATCCAGAAGAAGCAGTTTTACCCCGATCGCATCGCATCGCCAGAAAACGCAAAAAACGCAAATCTTGGTATCTGAAATCATTACAACGTCTCTGGTGTAGTTGTCTTCGCTTGTTGCAACGATTGCGCCAAATGCTAAAATTATAAAGCGAAAAGAAAAACTATGAATGTTAAACTGCTTGACTCCCTCATTCAAATTATACAATCTCTTTCCGACCAAGAGAGAATCCTACTTGAAGAAAGACTTTTTTTCGATCCGTCTTATCCATCTTCTCGGGAACTTTCTCACTTAGCTCAATCTGGAGGTGCTTTTGATTTTCTTTACGAAGAACCAGATTTATATACTCTTGAAGATGGAGAAGAAATTCAATGGCAGTAAATAAAGGAGATATTGTTTTAGTTAAATTTCCTTTTACCGATCTCAGTCAGACTAAACTGCGTCCTGCGGTTGTATTGTACATTAATTCAAATCTTGATGAGATTACTCTCTGTTTTATTTCATCTCAAGGTTTGACGGATTTAACACCTGAAGAGACTTTGCTGGATGTATCCGATCTAGAATTTACAACAACTGGGCTCAAAAAATCTTCCAAAATTAGAACCACTCGCATTACAACTTTAGAAAAACGATTTGTTCAAAGAAAACTAGGTTACTTAGAAAGTAAATATATTAACGAAATCAATTCCATCTTACATCGAACATTACAGTTGTGAATTTCTGATTCACAAATTCGATCGCGGTCCCCCAAGTCCATTCCCTCAGATATAAGCTAAAATGGAATAAACTCCTAAACTGGCGCGATCGCGTCTATTAAAATCCTTTAATTAAATTTCGGGAGAGAGAAAATGTTTAAACCCATTGTTGCAGCGATCGCGCTTTTGAGTCCCTTCTTTATTACCCAAACGCCTACCCTTGCTAACCCCATCCAAATCGCCCAAAATCGCGATGTATTCCCCGGTGACTGGGCTTATGAAGCCCTGCAAAACCTCTCCCAAAACTATAATTGTATTACTGGTTATTCTGATGATACATTTCAAGGCGATCGCGTTTTAACTCGTTATGAATTTGCAGCAGGTTTAGTCTCTTGCATTCAGTCGATGGAAAGTAAAATTCTGGAAAATGGAGACTTTGCAACTCAAGAAGACTGGCAAGAAATACGACAATTGTTACAAGAAACCTCGACAAAACTCGACTTGCAAGAAACTCAAGTTGAATTACAGGAAACTCAAATCGAAACCCTTGAACAATGAAAAATTATCAACGACTCATCAACAATTCAAGTATAAAGATCGTCATTGCAACAGTAAGGGTAATAATTGACAATATCCAACTGAAGCGATCGATATCTTGAATACTCTTTTTAGCTTGCGCTTTTTCTTGACCGTAGCCTCGTAAAATCATAGCATAGTAAACACGCTGCGATCGCTCATAACTTCGGATTAATAAAGTTCCCGTTAGTTGTGCCAAGATTTGTAAATTTCTGCGCGTCAGGCGATCGCGTTGAAATCCTCGCAACTGCATCGCCCTTTGCATCTTAACTCGCATCTCTTGTAACTCTTGCAAATACCGATAAGTTAACAAAGCCATATCAACAATTAAAGCCGGAAGACCCAGCGATCGCATTGCTTTTAAACTATTCGCGATCGGTGCCGTACCAAATAACACCAAACTCACTGTTAGGATAGAAGCAAATCGCACCAGAATCAACGCCAGAGCCTCACAGCCTTCTTGTTTTAAGCTCAACCATCCCCATTGCCATAATACCGTTTCCCCCGTCCCAAATGGCAAAAAAAAGACCATTGCGGCAATGAAAAAACCAGGATAGCGCAATCGAGAAAGCCAAAATCCAAAAGGTAGACGAGAAATCAAATATAAACCTGCCGTTATTACTACCATAAATGGCAGTAAAATTAAATGGCGGACAAAAGCAAAAGCAAAAATTAAAGTCAATAATGATACCAACTTAGAACGAGGTTCCCATCGGTGAATCGGTGATTTTAAACGGGCATAACGATCGAGATTCATGTGGTAGGGGTTTGGTCTCCAAACCCTCTTAATTTGGTCTCCAAACCCAAACCAAACCCCTATTGAGTAAGAGGGTTCGGTTGAGGATCGATAATAGGTTGAACGGGAACGATCGCCACATAGGGAGATAATAAAGCCTCATCAACCCAACCCGAATAATAGCGTACTTCTGTTCTTGCTCCCGTTAATTCTAGTAAATCCAGATCCCCTCGTATGGCTGCAACATCGGGAGGATTATTGGGATTAAATTCCTTTTGTCCAATACCCATCGGACCCCCACCAAAGATATTTAAAGATACTTCATCAAATCCCCGTTGGAAACGCTGGCCATTCCAATGCCATTCCGATCCCGGCCAGTATAGCGGTGCGAAATACTCTCGCGCTGTTCCATATATTTCCGACCAAGCTGTTTTTCCCCCGGCGATCGCCGTCGTAAACCCCTCCTTGTAGGCTATCTCATAGCGTTCCTTCGCATTTTCCTCGTAAGCGAGAGGCGATCGCCATAACACCTCTACCCGATCTGCTTCAAGGGTTAGTGCCGGTTTTTGGGCGGCTAAACGATTGTATAGGGTAATCCCTCCATTGGCGAGATCTGCCATGACCGCAAAGCGCCAACAATTCCACTTATCCCGTTGTTCCATTGCTTGCCAATAGGTGCGACAAATGCCATTCCCGGTACCTACCCATAATTCTTCTCCATTCACCCATAATTTGGTCGGAATGGCACCAACAAGGGGACTATTGCGAACGTGATAGGCAGTAATAACATCAGTATTGAGATCGTAGGAAACTAATCCCATACTAGGAAGATAAGGATTTCCTTCCCCTGATGTCTGCGTGGTCAGCCAAATTTTAGCGTTATCTGACTCCCCGGCGATCGCAATATCTTTGATGATTTGTCCTTTAATTTTATCCGGTTGTTTCAGTTCGATCGCCTGGTTTTGAGGATTGTAAAAGGCTAAGGTGGCAATACTCGTAAATCCTTCCCCTCGAGGGGCAGAAATTGAAATCAACAGGCGATCGCCGTAGGGAACTGCACTGACGAAATCTGGATACGCTAAATCATTGCCTAAATTGGCTTTACGAATATCTTCTAGGGTGTAAAGATTGGTGACGATGGGTTCTGTTGCTTTCGGTGGAATCAATTGCAGAACGGCACGCTGCGATCGCTGTCCCGAGGTAAAATCAGGGTCTAACACGGCGCGATATTGATAGGTTTGTCCCTGAAATTCCACGGTTTTATAAGGAAGTTCTGCACCCAGGGGGGAAGCAGGAGAAGATATCGTTCCTTTTGTTACTGTCCAAGTTTCATTGCCTCGACAAAAAATAAAATCGTAGCTTAAACTTTGAAAGCGAATAATATTTTTGTTGGCTGCAATATTCTGGATTTGGAAATTAAAATAGTTGGGAAAATCTCTTTCAGCAGGTTTAGCTAAAGCGGGGGGAGAAGCAGCAGGATCGGGACAATTTGCCGTATTATCTGGAGTATTATTTTTAGCTTGCCGATCGCAAGCACTAAGTAAGCCCACAAAAAATAATAGTGCAATCCTTCGTTTCATAATTAAAGTAAGTTTAAATTTCTCTGGGGTAATTCTGGAGCAGGGCGATCGAGTTGCAGGGGATCGTAAATCTCTAGATCGAACCAAAAGGTACTTCCCAAGCCAATCTCACTCACTAAATTGACACGAGAACGATGTCGCGTGACAATGTTTCTCACAATAGAAAGACCCAGCCCGGTTCCTTCGAGGGTATGAACGCGATTTTCAACCCGGAAAAAGCGATCGAAAATTGCCTCGCGATCTTCCGCATCAATTCCTGTTCCCGTGTCGGAGACTTCAACGCGAACTTTTTGCAGGCGATCGCCTTCTTTGGTGATGGGATCGAGGTCAATTTGATAAGCGCGAACGATAATTCGTCCCCCAGACTCTGTAAACTTCAAGCTATTACCCACAAGATTAGCTAAGACTTGCAATAATAAATCATAATGCCCTAAAACAAAAGGCAAATTTGCTTCAATTTCGGCACCAATCTCGATTTTTTTATCCTTGGCATTGAGTTGATAACTACGCAGGGTTTGCTCGATGGTGCGCTCAATTTCAACGTCTTCTAATTGATAGTTTTTCGAGGATTCTAAGCGAGATAAATCGAGAACATCATTCACCAAACGAGTTAAGCGATCGGTTTCGTGATTGGCAGTATGTAGGAATTCTTGTCGTTCTGCTTCTGATAAATCCTCGCCGTATTCGTAGAGGGTTTCAATAAAAGATTTAATATTAAAAAGAGGGGTTCTGAGTTCGTGAGAAATATTGCTAATAAACTGACTTTTCGCCTCATTTAATTCTACTTCGCGAGTAATATCTTGTACCGTCATCGCAATACCTTTGACATTTTCCCGATCGCGATCGAAGACTTGGGTTAATAAGATGCGAATCGTTCGTTCTGTAGGTCCTGCGATCGTGACGCGAAACTCATCTCCGTCTTTTTCTTGCTGCGATCGTTCCCAAAGATGATGGGAATCTTGAACTATATCTTCACTGGTTTTATGTTGCAGAGGTCGCGTTAATTGGGTACTCACCGATAAAGGCAATTCTTGTAAAATATTTTTGCCGATCGTATCTTTACCTTCCCAGCCGAAAATACGCCGCGCTGTAGGATTTACCAAGATAATTTCGGCATCATTATTGAGCAAAACCGCACCATCGGCGATAGTAGAAACAAGAGTTTCTAACTTGGCTTTTTCAGCCGTTAATTCCTCAATATTTTGTTCTTCATAACGCTTTAAACGTTCTGCCATTTCATTAAAGCTAAAAATTAATTCTCCTAATTCCCCACCCAAAGGCAAATCGATACGCTGTTTGAAATTTCCGGCGGCAATATTTTTCACCCCTACTAACAATTCCTTAATCGGTTTAGTAATCGTTAGAGCATTAAAAACAACCCCCAAAAGTACCATCGCCCAAATCGAAATAAATACCGCGATCGTTACATCCCGCGTTAAATTAGAAGAAGCAACCACTGTTGGATTCGGATTGATTCCTACCGCCAAAACTCCGAGATATTTGTCATTATAGTTGAGAGGCACAAAAACATCAGTAACGCCACCATGAGGGGTTTTATGTTGGCGAATCATCGGAAATTTTGCCTCTTGTGCGTAATTCTCGGGTAATTCAATATGACGTTTAATTGTTAGAGAATTTTGGACTTCTGCGGAACTATAAGGGATACCGAAAAAAATCTCTCCATCAGCATCCGCATATAATAAGTAACGAACGCTGGATGTTCCTCCATAAAAAAGACTCGAAAAACGAGCAACTTCTGTGAGTTTATCTTCTGCAATTAAAGGTGCAACATTATTAGCCAGCAACAGCCCTAAATCTTTGCCAAAGCGAGTATCATTCATGCTGGCATCCTGCTGGATGGTATTCACCGCCCAGAAAGTCAAACTACTCATTAACAAAGAAACCGCCAGAGTTGCCACCGCCATGAGTCTTGTCTGGAG
>NZ_JAYGHV010000333.1:0-6066 GCF_034932145.1 Spirulina sp. 06S082
CGTGAGAGGGGCAATTAGTATCGGTCGCCGCTTACAAGACCCCCTCGCAGAACTGGTTAAAATTGACCCAAAATCGATTGGTGTGGGACAATATCAACACGATGTCGAACAAAAATTACTCAAACAAAAGTTAGCAGAAACCGTCGAAAGTTGCGTTAATTATGTGGGAGTCGATCTGAATATGGCCTCCCAAGAATTGTTAACTTTTGTTTCTGGTATCACTCCGGCGATCGCCAAAAATATTATTGCTTATCGTAACAAAAATGGCGTTTTCAAAAACCGTCGCCAACTCTTAAAAGTGGCGAAATTAGGACCGAAAGCCTACGAATTAGCCGCAGGATTTCTGCGTATTCGTAACGGAGATAACCCTTTGGATAATACCGCCGTTCACCCAGAAAGTTACAAAATTGTCGAAGCGATCGCCACAGATTTAGACCTATCCTTAACAGAAATAGATCGCGCTAGAGATCGCCTCGATCGCCTCTCCCTCCATCGCTATATTAGCGATACAATAGGATTGCCCACCTTACAAGATATTGTTAGCGAATTGAAGAAACCAGGACGCGATCCCCGCGATCGCTTCCAATATGCCACCTTTAAAGAGGGAATTAATGAGATCGGCGATCTTAAACCAGGGATGGAATTAGAAGGAACAGTAACAAATGTCGCTAATTTTGGTGCCTTCGTTGATGTGGGAGTGCATCAAGATGGATTGATTCACATTTCTAAGATGGCGGATCGTTTTGTAGAAGACCCAAAAACAATCGTTAAAGTAGGGCAAGTCGTTAAAGTTCAGATATTAGAGGTGAATATACAATTGAAACGAATTAGTTTAGCGCTTAATTATTGACAACGAATCGAGTCCATTTTATCTAATAGAAAAGACAAACCCGAGGCATTTTATCCTCACATTTTGCTAACACAACCCTTTTAATTTCACAATAACTTATTGCTGGACACCTTTTTTTCTGGCGAGGGAGGAAAAATCTAGGATTGCCTTGCGATCGATCTCAACCCCTATAATAGTTGAGATAATACGAGATCGAGGGCGAAATTTCACCGCCACCTATTTTTTGCAATTCATCGATCCTTCCCACCAACAGAAAGCGCGTTATGTTTATAAAAAGTCGTTTTGCTCGTTTGCCAATCTTAACTTTGTTGAGTTTTGGGTTAATCGTCATTGGTTCGGAGTCAGTACGCGCTGACGTATCTCCCCTCATTTTCCCCGAAGATAATTTGCCCGATTCTAGCCCAAGCGATCGCGACTCTAGCATTCTGGGGCAATCGGAAACAGAAAATCCCCCACCAGAAAACCAAAATTTAAGGGCGATCGACATTCTCTTGCAACTCGCAAATGCAGAACGAGAAAAAGTTGGCGCATCCCCATTACAACTCAATTCCCAATTGACAGAAGCAGCCCAAAGCCATGCTGAGGATATGGCAGAAAATGATTTTTTCAGTCCTGTTAATCCCCAAGGAATCAATACAGAAGGGCGAGTCGCGGCAACGGGGTATACTGGCACAAACATGACCGAAAATTTAGGCATTAATCGCGATCGACCCCAAGCAATTCTGGAGCAATGGTTAAACAGTCCAGGATATCGGCTAAGTTTATTGAATCCAGAATATACAGAAGCAGGATTGGGTTATGCCAGCAATCCTAACTCTCGTTTTAAGCATTATTGGTCCCTCATTCTAGTTGCTACAGGGTCAAATAATCCGAATGCTGTTGCTCCTGCGCGAGAAATTTTACTCCAAGAAGAGGGAGAACTGACAGAAGAAGATCCCAGTCTAGATGTTGATGGCAGTCGTTACGATTCCTATAATTTTAGCGGCAAAGCCGGGCAGACAATTTTTATTACTTTAGAGAGTGAGGAATTTGATACCTATTTATTTTTGTTTGACGAAAAAAATGAACAAATTGGTGAGAATGATGATATCAGCGAAGATAACAAAAATTCCCAATTAACGATTGTTTTGCCTCAAGATGGGACTTATTTGGTTTTAGTTAACAGTTACGACCCTAATAGCCGAGGACGCTATCAAATTAGTATCAAAGAACAAGACCCAGAAACATCTTCGCCGGAAAATCCTACCCAGCAACCTTAAAGATGAACGGGAAGGGTAAAGTGAAAGCAACTGCCGCGATCGCTATTACCATCTACCCAAATGTGACCGTAATGAGCTTGTACGACTTGATGACATAGCGCCAAACCAATGCCAAATCCTTCTTTCGCCTTATCTCGTTCGAGTCGGAAATGTCCCTCAAAAATGCGATCGCGTTTCTCATCAGGAATGCCCGGCCCCGTGTCGCAAACACTAATTTGTACTTTTTGGGTTGTCCGATGTAAAATCGAGACACTAATCGTCCCATTTTCAGGAGTATACTTAATCGCATTATCGAGTAAATTAGCCATCACCTGAAAAATCAACTCCGGATCGGCATAAACATTGGGCAAGTCTTGAGGAAAATCCTTTTCCAAACGTAATTCTTTTCCCCGCAAACGACTGCTAAATTGCTTCAGAAAATCCTCACAAAAACTTAACAAATCAAGACTTTCTAATTTGGGCGAAAATTCTCCATTTTTAACTTTGGACGCTTGCAAAATATCCCCGATCATGCGGTTCATTGTCCGAAACTGGGCACGAGCCTGCTTATAAAGTTTTGCTGTTAAATAAGCTGCTTTTTCAGGGTCTTTTTGCTTTTGAGCCAGTTCCAAAGTTTCCACAGCAATAGAAGCTGCTGTTAAAGGACTGCGAAGATCGTGAGCCAGCATGGCCAGAACCCGATCTTTAAACTGTAGGCGATCGAGGAGTTCTTCCTTTTCTTTCTTTAAGCGAAAGATTTCTTCTGTTAAGTGAATGCGATCGGGATAATAGCCATTGCCATTCACTAAAGAAGGAACATTATCTCCGGAATCTTGTTCTCGCAAAATTGCTTGTGATTCCAGATGTAGCTCCCGTATATCTCGCTTCCACTGCTGCCACCACTTTTGCAATTGCGCCACCAAATCGCTACCCGCCAGAATTTGTCGGGGTTCAGGATGCAGTTTAACTAAAGAAGGAGTCGCAACTAACCGAAAGTGTTCCACTAAATCTGGGCGCTCTCGAACATCAAGAACTTCTAGAATAAAATCATGATTCTCTTTTAATCTCTCCTCTTTTAATTTCTGAAGATAATCTTGAATTTCTCGATTATGTTCCTTAGAACCGGAACGCTTGTCCACAAAGAGCAAGAAATGAAGAGTCTCGGTAGACTCCAGACAAGACTCGATCGCGAAGGGAAGATTTATCTGCTTGTCAGTGGGTTTTAGCACGGTATCCAAACAATGATTGGCTCGAATCAAGATTGACTTGGCGTTTTAACTTGAGGAAAAGAGGTTTATTAATAATATCTTAATATCTTTTGTCTGGGGAAACCATTTTTTTAGCGATCGCCATTCAAAATCTCAAGGAAGTTTTTGCGCTTTACTCCCCCATCCGGCATAGAATCTTAAAATAGTTCAAGTTTTTTTTGCTCGAAAGCAAATTATCCCCTCCCCAAAATTACTATGGCTCTTGGCTATCTTGCCCTCGTCCTGCACGCGCATCTTCCGTTTGTTCGTCACCCCGAAAGCGATTACGTTTTAGAAGAGGAATGGCTCTTCGAGGCGATCGCGGAAACCTATATTCCTCTGCTCCATGTTTTTGAAGGCTTGAAGCGGGATGGGGTTCAGTTTCAACTCACCATGAGTTTGACACCACCCCTCATTTCCATGTTGCGAGATCCCCTTCTCCAAGACCGCTTTGATGCACACCTGAGCCAACTCCAGGAACTCGCGGAAAAAGAAATCGATCGCCATCAGCATAACGGTCATCTGCGCTATTTAGCAGAATATTACGCCAAGGAATTCCAATCTGTTCGCAGTACCTGGGAGCGTTACGATCGCGATTTAGTCAAGGGCTTCAAACAATTCCAAGATAGCAATAATCTGGAAATCATAACTTGTGGGGCAACCCACGGCTATTTCCCCTTGATGAAAATGTATCCTCAAGCGGTGTGGTCGCAACTGAAGGTCGCTTGCGAACATTACGAAGAAACATTCGGGCGATCGCCCAAAGGGATTTGGATTCCTGAATGTGGCTATTATAACGGCTTAGAAAGAATGCTGGCAGATGTGGGCTTGCGCTATTTTCTCACCGACGGTCACGGGGTTCTCTACGCTAAACCACGCCCTCGCTATGGAACTTATGCACCCATTTTTACAGAAACCGGGGTCGCAGTTTTTGGACGCGATCAAGAATCCTCGCAACAAGTTTGGTCTTCTCAGGTGGGATATCCAGGAGATCCCGAATATCGAGAATTTTATAAAGATTTAGGCTGGGAAGCGGAGTACGAATATATTAAACCTTACATTATGCCCAATGGTCAGCGTAAAAACACGGGCATTAAATACTATAAAATCACCAGTCGCAATGCAGGACTAGGAGAGAAAGTTTTTTACGATCCCTACTGGGCCAAAGAAAAAGCCGCAGAACACGCCGGAAATTTCATGTTCAACCGAGAACAACAAGTCCGTAACTTGTCACAACTTATGGCCAGTCCACCTTTGATTGTCTCTCCTTATGATGCAGAATTGTTAGGGCATTGGTGGTACGAAGGTCCTTGGTTTTTAGATTTCCTCTTCCGCAAAACTCATTACGATCAAAGTACCTACGAAACCATTCACCTCGCCGACTATTTGCAGCGCGAACCCACGCAACAAGTGAGTTGTCCTGCCCAATCTAGTTGGGGTTTTAAAGGATTTCACGAGTTTTGGCTCAATGAAACCAATGCTTGGATTTATCCTCACTTACATAAAACAGCAGAGCGGATGATTGAGTTAAGTTGCCGAGAAGCAAAAGACGAGCTAGAGAAAAAAGCCTTAAATCAAGCAGCGCGAGAGTTACTATTGGCACAATCTTCCGACTGGGCGTTTATCATGCGGACGGGAACGATGGTTTCTTATGCAACGCGACGGACAAAATCTCACCTCATGCGTTTTAACAAGCTCTACGAAGATATCAAGCAAAATCAAATCGATTCAGGTTGGCTAGAAAAAGTCGAGATTCTTGATAATATTTTTCCTAATATTAATTATCGTGTTTATCGACCTTTGGGTTAAAGTAGCGATCGCTTGCAGGAATTTCAGTGATTTTGATAACAATATCATTTAATTCGCTAAAGGGCGCATCTGGACTCCGCCATGATGAATGAATTGGTAAAGAGAACTCATTACTGTTCAATTTGACATCTATTAGGCAAGAGCCGCGTTGGGTTTTGCGAGGTTGAGTAGCAAATAATGACAGAGACAGAGAGTTAAGATATTTATGGTAAACCAACTTCCGCCCAAACCACTGTATATGATGAGGATACTGTTGAATCAACAAAAGTCTTTAAATTCAAAATAACCAATTCTTGATTGGGAAAGAACGTTCCTATTTTATCAGCTAATTTATATCTAGGCGCTTGCGGATAATTTATTCTATAATTAACACTTTGGATAACTTTAATTTTTTCACCAATTGCAGGAACAAAAGATGGATAAATTGTAACATCTTGTTTTGTTTTGATTAATTGTTCCCCAATGAATGTATTGCCGGATGGATTAGCAATTGCGCCGATTCTAATCCATCCTATAGAAGAGGGAAGATTTGACGGTTTGGACGGTTCGGCATATTGGGACGTTGTTGAAATAGAAGGAGTCGATACAGAAGAGGAAAAATTAGATTGATTGGTTTCTGATATTTTATCAGAAATTGAAGAAGGAGTAGAATTTTTATTTGAGTCAGATATTGTTTCAGATTCTGATGGTGAAGAAGTTATATTTTCAGATTGGGGTTCAGATTGAACAAAATGAGTAAATGTCAATCCAAAAACAATTCCGGAAAAAGCTAACCCACCAATGATACAACTTCCTAATAAGTAGCTAGACAAAATTAATTGCATAATCAGTGCCAAAATGCCGGAGAATCTGCTCAACCGCCTCCTTGAGAGTCTCCAAACTCTCATAATCCTGTGGTTTGAGCCATTGATATTTGATAAAT
>NZ_JAYGHV010000334.1:0-5964 GCF_034932145.1 Spirulina sp. 06S082
GGGGAGTTGGGGGGGTGGGGGGAGTTGGGGGAGCAATGGGCAATGAAAAATTTGTCCCTCATTACTTATCTTGGGAACTCCTGCAAGAATCTTTCAGTCTCAGGAATTTACAACTGTTAACAATTGCCGTATATTGGTTAACAAAATTTACAAATTGTTAACCCAATCGGGAAGCGTGATTTTTAGAGCAAGGTTTTTAGAGCAAGATTTAAACGGTCTGTTGTGCGATCGCTTCGCACTTGACAGTTTACTTGTTTGCTGTTC
Organism: Spirulina sp. 06S082; assembly: GCF_034932145.1. Lineage (NCBI taxonomy): Bacteria > Bacillati > Cyanobacteriota > Cyanophyceae > Spirulinales > Spirulinaceae > Spirulina > Spirulina sp. 06S082. The sequence continues at coordinate 265 of NZ_JAYGHV010000334.1, forward strand.
GGGAAATCCCAGGTAGTTCTTAGTTGCAAAAGTTCGGTAAAGTTTTGAGGTCAATTTCAATGAAAATGAAATCTTTGGTTCGTTGGTGTTTAGCATTGAGTGTCGCGGGAATCACCCTTTCAAGCGGTTTGTTCTCAGGAACATTAAAAGCATTAGCTTTAACCGAAACACAGATTGTCGAGCGTCTGAAAACCATTCCCGTGTTTGCCGTTGCCGATGAAAATGGTGCGCCCTTAGTGGCCAGAATTCCCCAAAACGCTCAAAGCACTCCCGATCCCGATAGTCCAAGCGTTGCCGGAGTTTTTATCAATCCAATTGATGCCCAAGCATTTATTACTCGTCTCAAACAGGAAAATCCTAACTTGGGCAATAAGTTGCAAATCATTCCCGTTTCTTTGGGAGATATCTATCAACTCGATCGCCGCAATAGCCAACAAGAAGGGGTTGATTTCACCTACGTCCCAACCAGCCGTCAAGTAGAACTCGCCCAGCAACTCAACCCCGAAAATTTTCAAGGTGTTCCTCTCTTTGTCGCTAAAGCTGGGGCAGAAGGTGGCTATTTAACCCTTCAGCAAAATGACGAACAGGTGATTCCCTTCTTTTTTGAGAAGGAAGGAATCGAGCAAATGGTAGAACGGTTTAAAGAGCAACAGCCTTCCCTTGCCAATACCATACAAATCCAAGCAGTTCCTCTGGAAGGGGTGATTCAAACCTTGGAACAGAACGATAATGCAGAACTGGAAAAAATCGTTCTCATTCCCACTCAAGCCTCCCTCGAGTATATCAATACACTTCGCCAGCAGCAAAGATAGTCCCTGATGGGGGGAGTCAGATGATAATTTCGGGTCAAGAATTGTGGTTGTGGCAAAAACGCGCCCAACAGCAAGCGATCGCGGCACATCTTCCCCCTCATGATGTTCATTGGCTATTGCGAGAATTGGCGGGTTTGGATTCTTTGACCCTCCATTTAGAAACCTATAAAACGCGATCGCAAATCGAGTTAAAAATATCGCTGTCAGAGTTAGAAAGACTTTGGCAGCTTCGTCTTGGCGATCGCGTCCCCCTACAGCATCTCACCGGCCAAGTAAGCTGGCGACACTTCACCTTGAAAGTTTCCCCAGAGGTACTCATTCCCCGTCCAGAAACAGAAATTCTCATCGATCGCGTTGCCGAAATTGTCCAGCAAAACCCTCAACTCGCTGAAGGTCATTGGGTTGACTTAGGGACGGGAAGCGGCGCGATCGCCTTGGGACTAGCAGAATGCTTGCCCAAAGCGCAAATTCACGCCATCGATATCAGCGCAGAAAGCCTCGAAATTGCCCGAAAAAACGCCCAGAATCTCAATTTTGCCCATCGAATCCAATTTCATCAAGGTTCCTGGTGGCAACCTCTGACGGCATTGGTTGGTAAAATAAGCGGTATGATTTCCAATCCCCCTTATATTCCTTCTGCCTTAATTGCTGAACTGGAGCAGGAAGTCAGCCAACACGAACCCCATCTCGCTTTAGATGGAGGAAATGACGGCCTCGATGCCATTCGCCATTTAGTGGCAACAGCACCCGATTATTTGCATTCTGGAGGGCTGTGGGCGATCGAAATGATGGACGGACAAGCAGAAATTGTCACTCATCTTCTCGAAAATCAAGGGAATTATCAGAATATTCACATTGTTCCCGACCTTGCCAAAATTGAGCGCTTTGCCTTTGCTTATTGCCGATGAAAGTTAGCCAAAATGAACTCATTGAAGCCGCAAAAGCCGGACAGGTTGTGAGTTTTCCCACTGATACCGTTCCGGCTTTAGCCGTGCGTCCCGATCGCGCCACCGCTATTTTTGACCTCAAACGCCGGTCCTTGGAAAAACCCCTAATTTTAATGGCGGCCAATTTTCTCGATTTACAACCCTACATCCAAGGAACTCCCGCAGAATTAGCAATTTGGCAGCAGATAACCCAAGAATACTGGCCGGGTGCGCTAACCTTAGTTTTACCCGCTTCTGAATTAGTTCCCGAGGGCATCAATCCTGGCGATCGCACCACCATTGGTATCCGCGTCCCCGATCTTCCCCTGGCGCGAGAAATCTTGAGTCAAACGGGGGCATTAGCGACAACCAGCGCCAATCATTCCGGGGAACCTCCCTTAGAAACGACAAACGCGATCGCCCAAGCCTTTCCCAATGTTTTCCTTCTCCACCGTAGCGATCTCCCCTGCGATGTTACAGTAGGCAGTAGGCTGCCCTCAACTGTGGCAAAATGGACGGGGAAAGCATGGGAAATTCTCCGTCAGGGCAATATTGTCATCAAGGAAAAATAAAGCATGAGTGAGGAATTAGAAACCTTAAAGGCGGAACTCGAACGAACCAAGCTGGCTTATCAAATGGCAGCCCAAATGAGTCTGTTTAAATCCGGTTTTTTAGCAAGAACGTCTCACGAATTGCGATCGCCTCTCAACAGTCTCCTCGGATTGCACCAGTTAATTCTGGCGGATTTATGCGAAAGTCCCGAAGAAGAGCGAGAGTTTGTTGGACAGGCACATAAAGCAGCCTTAAAGCTCATTAAGCTCCTCGATGATATCATTTATGTTTCTAAAGCAGAACACGGCTCGGGTCAAGTCAAAAATCATCCATTTCCATTAAGCGAAGTCTTTAACGAACTCAAACGACTCACTCATCTACACGCAGCCAATCGCAGTTACGACCTCAATATTACCTATCCCGAACCGGAACTTTATATCAACGCAGATTTAAAACGATTTGCCCAAGTTTTAGTCAGTTTGGTGGATACGGCGATCGCCTATATGGAGGAAGGGGGGATATCTATTACCGTTCGGACTTCTCCCCAAAGTGATATTGCTTGGGTGTGGATCGAGATCGAATCCTCCCGAGCAATTTGGCAAGAACCCATCGATTTACTGAAAAAACAACCTCTCGATGTCGATCCTGAAGCCGTGCAGTCTTTACTTCAGGCTCCTGTTCCTTCTCCTGGCATGAATTTACTCTTAAGTCAATGTCTTTTAGAAACAATGGGAGGAGGACTAGAAATGTTGCAAGCACCCTCCCCCAACGAAACAAACCCTCTTACACGGGTACAGTGTTCAATTCCCCTGGCTTCTGCTCAGATGATAGAAGAGGCGCAACCAATCGATTAGCATTGTTGTAGAGAACCATCGTTGTGGTTTGATTCTCCTCAAAACCAATGCGTTCGTAAAAACGTTGTTGATGCGTCGTCATTAAGTACACCCGTTCGACACGGTTAACATGGGGATGGGCGATTACCGTTTCTACCAATTTACGACCCAAACCCGCCCCTTGATAGTCGGGATGAATGACCACATCCCAAATAGTCGCGCGATAAATTCCATCGGAGGTAGCGCGAGCAAACCCGATCAGATGAGTTTTATCCCAGACTGTAATAGTAGGGCTACTATTGGCGATCGCAATTCCCATCTCTTCGATATTACGATCTTTAGCCCAAAATGCAGCTTGTTTAAATAAGTCGTGAAGTTGTTCGAGGTCAATAATTGCCTTGTTATCTTGAAACTGAATATGGCGACAGTCCATACTTTTACTCCCGATCGATCTGGTAAATACAATTGACCTCTCCGATTGCTGTGTTGAAACACTGCGCCTGTTTGATTGAGAACTGACGCTTTTTTACCCTATTAAATTAAGATTGTAACAATTTGTACAAAAAAAACAAGATTTTTGAGAATTAAAAATGTCACCATTTTTTGACATTAGTGATGCGAGAATACACACTTTTGCTGAAAAAATTATCTTTTTCCTCAAAAAAAAAGGCGGGAAATTCCCGCCCATCAGCTTAAATAGCATCTACAGGATAGACACTGATTTTTTTACGAGACTTGTCTTTGCGTTCAAATTTAACCACTCCATCAATTAAAGAAAAGAGAGTATCATCATTGCCACGACCGACATTCTTACCAGGGTGAACCTTTGTTCCCCTCTGACGGATGAGAATATTGCCAGCCTTGACAGCTTGGCCGCCGTAACGCTTAACACCTAAGCGTTTAGAGTTAGAGTCCCGACCGTTACGGGTACTGCCCGTGCCTTTCTTATGAGCCATAATTTCCTTGTTGTTAAATTGCGATCGCGTTTTCTCTGTTGTTCCAGTTTACTCTTCTTCAGAAGTTGCTTCAGCTTCCACTTCCGCAGAAACCGCATCAACAGTTTCTTCAACCTCTTCAACCATCGGTAAAGAATCTTTCACAAGATTGGGGGTTTCCTCCTCGATCTCCTTTACTTCTGCTTCCGCTAAAACCGTACCGTTAAGATTAATCGAATTAATCATCAAACGGGTTGTTTCTTGGCGGTGTCCGCGTTTTTTGCGCGTTTTCTTCTTAGGACGCATTTTGTAAACGATAACTTTGCGGCCGCGGAAGTGGCGCATTACTGTTCCTTCTACCGTTGCACCCTCAACGAAGGGTTGGCCGATGTGAATATCGTCGTCGTGATGGACGAGAAAAACTTTATCAATGCTGTAAGATTCGTCGGGGTCAACGTGGAGAAGTTCGATATCGTAAAAGCGTCCGGGTTCAACGCGCATTTGTTTTCCCCCGGTTTCGACGATCGCGTAGGTCATGGTTATCAATCCTTAAAAATAGAGGCCGTATCAGGTAGCTGACTGACGAGACTAAGTGCGAGTTAGCTGTAAACAAATCAGCTTTTGAGATGTCTCAACCCGATCCGAGCTTGTTGGACACGCAATCTCTAATCATACTATAGGGAATGGGCAATCCTGACTTTGTTCGTTAAATTGGTTTGAGACGAGTTACTTTCAGGCGAAAGTTACCTCCTCCGGTTTCCCCAAAAGCTCGAACGCGGACGATATAATCCCCAGCATCGGTAATACGGGCAAAGAGAAGAGAATTGGTGGTTCCGTCGGGTCCGTCGTCATTTTCGGCTACCGTAGCCCCATCCGTAGCAATTAAAATCACCATCGGATCGAATTCATCGGAAAGGAGATCGATCGCGACATTATCGCCTTGTTCTAATCTCACTTTGTAATCGCGAGAAAATCCACCGTCTCCAGTAGGTATATCTTTTTGTGATAAAAGATCGGCAATTTCTTCTCCCGATACCAAAGGTAAAGGATTGTACATTTCCTGTGCTTTTGCCGAAAGCGCCCCCAATCCAACAGTCAAAAATGTTGCACTCGCCAGTAATGTAGAGTAGCAATAACGGGCAAAACGTTGTTTCATGAAATTTTTTGCTCGGGTCTAACTCGTTTATTATGTCTTAGTTTTAGCGGAAGTGGCTAGTTTCTAATCAACCTCGCCAAATTCCCGACTCCTGATTCCCGACACTCTTTCGCTTGTTGATGGATGCAGGATCGTGGCGATTTGGGATTGCAGGCTCTATCCCTTATACAGTCTATTTTATAGCTCTCTTGTCACCCCTTAATGTAAACGATACTTATCTTAATCGCCAACAAAAAAAGGCCGGCGATCGCCAGCCTTTTTTCCGATATCATCCAGAGATTAGCCCTCCGATTCAACATCAAGAACATTTTGCTTGTTCTGTAATGCCTCCGCCGTTTTCTGGCGATCCAACTTCAGGTAAATAACCCCCAAAGGAGGCAAACACAAATCGAGGGAATAAGGTTTATCATGGAACGACCATTCCTCCTCCCATTTTCCACCTAAATTCCCCATATTGCTACCGCCATATTTACCCGCATCGCTATT
>NZ_JAYGHV010000335.1:0-5893 GCF_034932145.1 Spirulina sp. 06S082
CATCAAGTCGTTTGATTTCTCCTTTAACTTCGGTAAAGCCAACTTCAACTTTTGTTGCTAAAGAATCAATCTTTTTTTCGAGGGTATTTGCTAAAGAATCTATTCTTTTTTCCTGTTTTAAATCTAAAGCGAGGATTAATTGTCTTAATTCCTCAATCTCTGTTTCTGTTTTACTTGCCATTTTTTTATCACCTCAAACATAATTTGGGATAATTTGTCAGGAGAGGCGATCGCACTTTCTCCTATTTTCCTAAAATAACATATTATTAAGATGGGCGCACTATCCCCGAAATGCGATCGCCATCAAGAGAGAGGATTAGGAAAGAAAACTAACTTTCCCAAAACCGTTAATATTCCCGTCACCAAAATTCCTACAATACCAAAAAATCCAATTGTGATACTATTGAGACGAGCATTTGTATCATCAATCCGTTTTTCTAAAGAAGACTGTGTCTTCTCCATTTGCTTCTCTAGAGAAACTCTGGTATCGTCAATTCGTTGATTGGTGTCGTCCATACGTTTTTCTACATGACCAACCCTCTCATCAAGTCGTTTGATTTCTCCTTTAACTTCGGTAAAGCCAACTTCAACTTTTGTTGCTAAAGAATCAATCTTTTTTTCGAGGGTATTTGCTAAAGAATCTATTCTTTTTTCCTGTTTTAAATCTAAGGTGAGGATTAATTGTCTTAATTCCTCAATTTCGGTTTCCGCTTTACTCGCCATTTTTTTATCACCTCAAAAATAATTTGGGATAATTTGTCAGGAGAGGCGATCGCACTTTCTCCTATTTTCCTAAAATAACATATCATTAGGATGGGCGCACTATCCCCGAAATGCGATCGCAAGTGTAGTTGAAAAATCAAAAAATAGAGACAATTATAAAATTGAGTTTAAAATGAAGGTAAGGATATCTTACTATTTCTGCTCTAATGTAGCCTTTTGTGACAATGCGCTTTTTACCCTACGATACTTTTACCATTCAAACCCAAAAATCTCTTGCAGATGTTATTTCTCGCTTAGAACCTAAAATTGAAGAACCCAGAATTTTTAGGGGTTGGAATTTCGGTAGCGATCGCGCACCTTATGCGGGTAAAATCTCCCATACGGGGTTTGAGATTCATCGCGTTATTCAGTATCGCAACTCGTTTTTACCCAATATTCATGGGCATTTTGAGTCGTCACTTCAAGGAACAAACGTTCGCGTCACGATGAGTTTACATCCTTTCGTTACTGTTTTTTTACTGTTTTGGTTTTCGATTTGGTATAGTATCTCAATCCCTCTTTTTCTCTCCGATGTATTGTCTGGAGATATCTCTTTTGAAGCGGAGTTATTTTTAGGGATGCCGATGGTTCTTTTGTTTGTATTCTGGTGTGCATTTTGGTCTGAAGCCGATCGCAATCGTCGAGAATTAACCGCAATTATTTTAGAACAATCTCTTGAGAAAAAATCCTTAAGAAGTTTCTCTCCTAAACCACTTTGGATTGTGGCGATCGCGGTTATTATTCTCTGGAATATTTTTATTTTAAATGGGTTCTTTTCTTCATCTTTTCAACAAGGATTACAGTCTCCTGCGTTAATTTATTGTAGCCAAGGAAAAACTCAATCTCCCTACTGCAATTTTTCCCTTTTGCATAGTTTAGATGGACATCCGACGACTTCTGCGATCGCCATCAGTCCAGATGGTAAAATCCTCGTGAGTGGAGGAAGAGATAAAGCAATTAAAGTCTGGGATATAGAAACAGGAGAGTTAAAAAGAACCCTGCAAAGTGACTCGGGAGAAATTGAATCTCTGGCGATCGCACCAGATGGAAAAACTGTGGTTAGTGGTAGCGGCGATCGCATGGTGCGTATCTGGGATATTAGCTCAAATCAAGCCCCAAAAATGCTCAAAGGTCATACTAATTATGATGTCAATCAAATCGCTATTTCAGCCGATGGTAAGGCGATCGTGAGTGGGAGTTATAATGAGATAAAAGTCTGGAATTTGGCCACTGGTGAACCAAAAGCAACATTTCCCGAACAGGTTTCAACGGAGATTAATATTGGTCCTTTTACCCTCGGAAATATTATACCCTATTTTCGTCTCTACAGTATCAGTCCAGACGGTAAAACAGCCATCGTTGAGTTAGACAATAAATTTATTGCTTGGAATTTGGAGACGAATCAACAAACTATTTTACCTAAAAGTTGGCTTGATAATATTAGCAATGCTCTCATAAGTTTAGATGGAAAATCTGTTATTATTACCTCGTATCGACAGCCAAAAACATTTCTAAAAATCTGGGATTTAGCAACAGGAAATCTCAAGGCAAAAAAGATTATTTCTAAATCTTCCCGATACTACAGTCTAAATATTGCCCTCAGTGGCGATCGCGCGATCGTCAGTACACAGGAAGGATTGAAAGTATTTAATCTTCAAACTGCGGAATTAGAAGCGATATTAGACAATCTCGAAGACAATCTCGAATCAATGCGTTATCTTCTTCTCAGTCCAGATGGCAAACTTCTCGTTGGTATTACTGGTGATGCAGTTACAAAAGATGTTAAAATAAAAATATTTAAAGAATAGGTAATAGGTGATTTTGTTGTGTTAACATCCTCCACATTTCTTTGTCAACCCTTTAGATTCATTTTTAATATTTTGCCAATTAGGATGTCGATCTTGGAGTTGTTGACCGATTATTTTTATTGTCCCATTGCGATCTAGATAATCATAGAGTTTTTCCCCAATATTTGCTTCTAATTCAAATGGATACGACCCCATTTTGGAAGTTATTTTTTTAATTAAGAATTCTCTTTTAATGCCATTGTTCTCTAAAAATGGTACTATATCAATCAGATTTTTAGTATTATCTTGTGGCTGGAAACTTTTATCTGGATCTGCTTTCAATGTATATCTCCTACGTCTTTTAAAAGGATGCTGAGAATGGGGAGGATTTACCCATTTATAATGATGTTCGTAAGTTTGATTATTATCAACTATTGGATCTTCTCTTTCAATTCTGTTTCGTTCTTTCCAGTAATTTTTTTCAGCAATTACAAAAACACAATCACAAAAGAGTTTGTTGAATTCAGGAAAAATATCACCAGAAATCCAAAAATTGATTTGACCTTCTTCATTTATTAATTGTGTGATATGGCAATAAGTATGAAGAAAACTTTTATTCCAAAGATAAGGATCTTCATTCCCCCCAAAACTATCATGATAGACGGTTAAATTGTCAATATTAGTGACTTGTCTTTTGGGATGATAGATAAGATAGCTTCTTTTCATTTTCTCTCTTTCTCCAAAATTTGATAGCATTCTGCAACAGTCGTTCGTATTTTCATGGCTTTAACTAATGCTTCATAAGCGGTTTGATGCTTCTCAATTAAAGTTTTAGCTTGCAACTCTCCCCATTGTTGCTTATTGCGAGATTCTCTTGTAGGATAACCTAAAATTGCGAGAGTATCGGTAACTTTTTGGCGATCGCTGCCTCCGCCCTCTACCGTCTTATAAGTGAGAGATTCCGCCGCAATTCCAGCCATCCAAACCGTACAAAAGCGATCGCAGAACAATTGGCGATCGCCAGCCTTTTTACCTTGCAATAATTCTTCGGTATCAAAACGAACTCCACCTACTCCTTGTTGTCCATTTTTCAAGCTCTCCCATGCGGTAAGATCGTAGCCTGTAACGGGAATGCCGAGATAATATGCTGCGAGAAAATGTCCTGCTTCGTGACGCAAGACGCGATCGCGGTGTTCGGGAGAAAAACGCGATACCGTATCGAGGAGTAAGGTTAAGCCTTTTCCTTCCCAACCGAAGCGATCGGCTGTGAGAAAAGCAAGAATTGAGAAGGTTGCGATCGCGGGGACACTCTCAGGAATATGCACTAGCGGACCCAGTAAGATAGAAAGAGTCATCAGGAAAATGGCGATCGCGATTAAATTTAGAGCAGTTTGCTGCATAAAAAATAGAGTTTATCGGTATTAAAAATGCACTTTGCTTGATGTAATCCTAATGATAAACGAAGAAAGACAGATAAACAAACTAGACAAACCGAATCAAGAATTTAGTTACTTATCGGGACAATGGTTCGCGATATCATCTTTGCTAGTGCCAGGGGGATTGTGGTTATTATTGTTGCTGGTTTTCCCAACTCTGATTATTTTTGAACTCAGTTTAGTTCCTAATATTCATCCCGGTGAAATTGTTAATCCAAGCGGCTTAGATAACTATTTTCGTATCTTTCGTCCTGTTTATTTACGCGTTTTATCGCGATCGCTATTTTTAGCAGGAGGAACTGCATTAATTTGTCTCATTTTAGGATTTCCTGTTGCTTATTGGTTGGGACAATTTGCCCCTAAACGTTGGCGCAATCTCTTGCTTTTAACTTTCATTTTACCCCTTTGGACTTCTTCTTTATTGCGAACTTATGCTTGGATTTCAATTTTACGTCCCACTGGTCTTTTGAATACAATTTTAACTGCTTGCGGATTACCTTCTTGGAATATTTTAAATAGTGCGATCGCCGTTTTTATCGGCATGACTTACAATTATTTGCCTTATATGGTCTTAATTCTTTATGCGTCAGTGGAGAAATTAGATCGAAATGTTCTCGAAGCATCAGCCGATCTCGGTGCAACTCCGAGGGATACCTTTTGGCAAATTACGATCCCGCAAACGCGATCGGGAATTATTGCAGGATTTCTCTTAGTTTGTATGAGTGGATTAGGGGATTTTGTCGATCCAGAACTGTTAGGGGGTGCATCCAGTATGACAATTTCTCGCCTCATTTATAATCAATTTTTAGGAGGAACTCAAAATTGGGGTTTTGGTTCAGCATTGAGTACAGTTTTAATTTTAATGACCAGTATTGCGATCGCCTTATTAATCAAATATGGCGATCGGCGATCGACAAAAAATTATTAAGATTTAGCGATTCAATAGCCGCTTCCAAAGCGATCGCCACGTGGGTCCAATGGGTTCCCCCCTGACAAAAAACAAGATAAGGTTCTCGCAGGGGTCCATCTGCGGAAAACTCCGACGTACTGCCATCGATAAATGTCCCTCCAGCCATGACTAAATCGCTGGCATAGCCTGGCATAGCCGCCGGAACGGGATCCAGATAAGAACCAATGGGAGACACCCCTTGTAGCGCCTTACAGAAGGCAATCAGCCGATCGGGAGAACCCAATCGTATTGCTTGAATCGTATCGCGACGAGGAAGTAAAGGTTTAGGGTTAACCGGGTAGCCTAACTTAGCAAAAACAGAAGCAATTAAATGGCTTCCTTTCACTGCTTCCCCTACCATTTGTGGTGCTAAAAATAGTCCTTGAAATAACAAGCGATTTTGGTCGAAAGTTGCCCCTCCTTCACTACCAATTCCTGGTGCCGTCAAGCGACAGGCTGCTAGTTCCACAAGCTCCTTTTTTCCTGCAATATAACCCCCTCCCGTGGCGATCGTTCCCCCTGGATTTTTAATTAAAGAACCGGCAATTAAATCCGCACCCACTGCTGTTGGTTCTCGTTCTTCGATAAACTCTCCATAACAGTTATCGACAAAACAAATTGTCTCGGGGTTTTGTTTCTTCACTAAATGAACAATTCTGGCAATATCTTCTATAGAAAGACTTTCTCGCCAAGAATAACCGCACGATCGCTGAATTAAAACCAGTTTGGTCTTGTCCCAAATTGCTGTTTTTAAAACATCCCAATTAATCCCACCTTCTTGGGTTAATTCTAATTGACGGTAACTAATGCCAAAGTCCATTAAAGAACCGCGATCGCCTCCCCGCAGTCCGATGACTTCCTCCAATGTATCGTAAGGTTGTCCCGTCACCGAGAGCATTTCATCCCCTGGACGCAATACCCCAAATAATGCCGAGGCGATCGCATGGGTTCCCGAGACA